>CBFHRT010000001.1:0-46814 GCA_965658285.1 Puniceispirillaceae bacterium (SeqCode)
GGATGAACAGCTCGCGCCAGGATGACCGGCTGTCGATGGCCGGCGCCAGAAGCGCCTTCATATCCGCCGACATCGCCGGGCCGCCAGATCGTGCCGGGGATCGCGTCGCGTCGCTCATGCCGCATCCCCCCTTCTTTTATCCAGGCTTTCACCCCGGCCTTCATCCCGGCTGACGCCGGCCATGGCAAGCCCGATGGCATTGCGGTCGGCACCGGCGCCCCGGTTGTCGAATTCGGCCGCGATCCGGCCCTCGAACATCACATAGATCCTGTCCGAAAGGTCGAGAATCTCGTCAAGTTCAGAGGAAATGATCAGCACCGCATTGCCTTCGTCGCGGCAGGCAATGAGCTGTTGGTGGATATATTCGATCGAGCCGACATCGACGCCGCGAGTCGGCTGCGAGGCCACGATCAGCTTGACGTCACGCTCCAGCTCGCGCGCCACCACCATCTTCTGCTGATTGCCGCCCGACAGGCTGCCGGCGCCAAGAAACACGCTAGGTGTGCGGACATCATAGCTGAGGCACGCCGCGGCGGCGCGGGCATGCACCCGTCGCCAGTCAATCTGCACGCCGGAGGTGACGTTTTCGTCGTAATAGCTGTTCAGCACCATATTCTCGGCGACGGTGAATTTGCCGACCATCCCCGATTTGTGACGATCCTCGGGAATGTGCGCGATTCCCATACGGTGGCGCTGGCGGACGCTGGCGCGGGTGATGTCCTCTCCGGCAAAGCCGATCGCACCTGTGGTTACAGGCGACAGCCCGGTAATGGCCTCGACAAGCTCGGTCTGACCGTTGCCCTGGACACCGGCAATGCCGACAACCTCGCCGCCTTGAACCTTCAGGTTGATATCGACAAGACGGGCATCCTGGGCATTGTCGAAAAGACTGACCCCGGCAAGGTCGAGCACGGTGTCACCAGGTGTGGAGTCGCCGCGGTCGACTGAAAAGCTGACCGGTCTGCCAACCATCATCTCGGCAAGGTCGGCTTCGGAGAATGTGGCCGGGTCGCCCTGCCCGACAATCTGCCCCTGGCGCAGCACGCTGACCCTGTCGGCGATCTCGAGAATTTCGTGAAGCTTGTGGGTGATGAAGACGATGCCCTTGCCGGCGTCGCGAAGCGCCCGCACGATGGCGAAAAATTCCTCGACCTCCTGCGGCGTGAGCACGGCTGTCGGCTCATCGAGGATCAGCACATCGGCCGATCTGAACAGAACCTTCAGGATTTCGACACGCTGCTGGATGCCAACAGGCAGATCCTCGATCAGCGCGTCGGTCGGCACTTCCATGCCGTAGCGTGTGTTGATGTCCTGGACCTGGGTGCGTGCCGCCGCCAGATCCAGAAAGTCGGCGCCGGATGTCGGTTCGACGCCGAGGATCACATTCTCGACGACGCTGAAAACCGGCACCAGCATGAAATGCTGATGCACCATGCCGATGCCGCTGGCGATGCTGTCGCCGGGGCCGGTGAATTCCACCGCCGTGCCATCAATGAGAATCTCGCCGGAATCCGCGCTGTAGAGTCCGGACAGAATGTTCATCAGGGTTGATTTGCCGGCCCCGTTCTCGCCAAGAAGGCCAAGCACCTCACCGGCGCGGATGTCCAGGTTGATATCCTGGTTGGCCTGTACCGGGCCGAAACGCTTGCTGATGCCGCGCAGTTCGATATCCATGAAAACCGGCTCACAAAAAAAACCCCGTTGCCCCCTGATCACAAGGGGGCAACGGGTATGTTAGGGGATCAGCCACCGACGTTGATTGAACCGGCGATAATGCCTGCCCGGATTGTATCTACCTCGGCCTTCAAGGCTGCCGGAACGGCGCTGTCGAAGCTGTGATATGGCGCGATGCCAACACCGTCATTGCCAAGTGTACCGACAATCATGCCGCCCTCGAATGTGCCATCCATGGCCTGCTTGATGACCTGCATGACGGTCGAGTCCATACGCTTCAGGACGGAGGTGAGGTAAACACCGGGATTGTTGGTGTCCTTGACTTCCATGTCTGCGTCCACGCCAACGATCTTCAGGGCGTCAGGACCGAGTTCGGTTGCAAGCGCGGCTGACCCGAGCCCAACCGGGCCGGCCACCGGCATCACGATGTCGGCGCCCTCATCATAGAGGTTCTGGGCAAAGGCGCGGCCATCATCAAGGCTTTCGAAATTACCGGTGAAAAGGCCTTCCTTGCTTTCCGGGTTCCAGCCAAGAAGCTGAACATTGGTGCCCTTCTGGCTGTTATGATAGGCAATACCGTAATAGAAGCCGTCCATGAAGGCCGTCACTGGCGGGATGTTGATGCCGCCAAAGGTGCCGACGATACCTGTCTTGGACATGCCTGCCGAAATATAACCGGCCAGGAAGGCTGCCTCGTTGGTTGCGTAAACCTGACCAAGAACATTCGGAATGGTCGGGTTGTAAGCCATGTCGACGATCGAGTATTTCGCGTCCGGATTGGCGCCTGCCGAAGTGGCCGTAGCATCAGCCATCAGGAAGCCGACAGAAATGATGATGTCACATTTTGCATCGAGCAGTGCGTTGAGGTTTGGTTCGTAGTCCGTTTCCGACTGTGATTCCAGATAACGGCCTTCGATACCATAGGCTTTCATGGAATCCTGAACACCCTTCCAGGCAGTTTCGTTGAAGCCAGAATCATCAATACCGCCAACATCTGTCACCTGGCAGGCCGTGAACGCCGAAGCGCCGCCGGCCGAGGCGAGCATGAATGCCGCCGTGATGCTTGTAGTCAGTGCAGCCTTTTTCATAAACATGTTCTCAATCTCCCGTTTCTCTGAAGCTCGTGACGCGGGTCACGCCTCCCATGTGATGAAACACCGGATCCCGGCGTTGTTCACCTGTATCGATTCGTATCCTGTTTTGGCGATACAGTCTATTTGCTTTGCATGGCTATTTGCTTTGCATGGCCATGTGCCTGTTTGGCGCCTATTTGAGGCCGATTTCCTTCAGTCTGCGCTGCAGATACTGATCCGCCGTCACGTCGGGACGCAGTGGGGCGTCCGGGCGCGGATGCAGAAACATCGGCATTGAATAGCGGGACACGTTCTGACCGTTGTCTGGATTGGTGACACGGTGCGTTGTCGAAGGGAAGTAATTGTCCGTCGCCATCGCCAGCATGTCGCCATTATTGATCGTGATCATGCCGGGGTCGCAGGCAATGTCGTGCCAGCCCCCATCGGCATCGCGCGCCTGCAGGCCGGGTTTCGAGCCAGACAGCAGCAGCGTAATCAGATTGATATCCTCATGCGCGGCGGCGCGGATGGCGTCCGGTTCGGCATTTTCAACCGGCGGATAATGCAGGATCCGCAGCAAGCTCTGGTCGCTGCCCTCCATCATGTCGCCAAGCGGCATTGTCAGATTGTCGGTGACGCTGGCCGGCGCCTGGCCTTCAATCCAGCCAAGAAGCTCACGCCCCAGCGAGTCCAGATCGGCATAGATCTGCCGCGTCAGATCATCCAGCTCATCGGGAAGCTGGCAGCCGGGATAGACATGGAAGAACTCCTTCAGATCCTTCACCGCCGAATCCTTGGCGTTTTCCGAGCGGAAGGCGAAATAGCCATCATGCGCCGGCGGCGTGACAGCAAAGTCGAACTTGTCCTCGCCGGCAAAGAACCGGCCCCAGGCGTCATAGACGGCGTCGATCCGCTCCGGCGTTATCGGATGGTTCGCCAGCACCGCGAATCCGGTGTCGCGAAGCGATCTCTCAAGCGTCTCGGCGGCGTCTGCCGCCCTGTAATCAACGGTTTCGACCTGCATGTCAGCTCCCTGTAATCCTGTCCTGTGAAGTGGTCTTGGTATGGCGGCGCGTGGCCGCGCGGTCATCGGCTGTCATCATCACCTCCATGAACCGCGCGCGGGCGGCAGCCGAATCAACCCGCATTGCCACCGATACATCACGGCGTCCGGTGCCGCCGGCGACGGTGCGTCCGATCTCCGCCCCGTCGCAGACGACCGACATCGGCATGGCTTCGAAACCGAACAGATGCGGATCGGTGATGGCCAGAATGGCAGATGGATCATGCATGAAGCAAATCCGCTCGCCAAGCTTGGCCTCGTGAAAATCGAAATAGAACGCGGTGGCGGCGCTCAGAAACCCGCCGATGCCGGGTGCCTGCGCCGCGATCGCGGCAAAATCCTGCGGGGTGCACCGGGTTTTCTCGGTGACGTCCAGCCCGACCATGGTGACATCCCAATCGGCGGCGAAGACACGGTCGGCGGCGTCGGGATCATTCCAGATATTGGCCTCGGCGCAGTCGGTTACATTGCCATGCCGGGCGGCGCTGCCGCCCATCACGACGACACGTCCGGCATTCCTTGCAATGGCAGGGTCATGTTCAAGCGCCGCCGCCAGATTTGTCAGCGGCCCGACGGCGCAGATGATGATTTCCCCCGGTGCGGCGGCACAGCGTTCGCACAGATAGGTTGCCGCGCTTCGCGGGTCGGCGGCGCGGCCTGGCGTCGGTGCCGGCAGGCTGCCGAAACCCTCCGGCCCATGAACGAAATCCGCCGGTGGTTCCGGGGCGCGGCGCAGTGGGACCGGCGCGCCGCCGGCCACAACCGCCGAATGACCGGCCATCTCGGCAAGATAGAGGGCGTTGCGGGTCGCCCTTGTGGCGGTGACATTGCCGAAGATCGTGGTCAGCCCCACCACTTCGAGGCGGGGGTCGGCGAAGGCCTGGTGAATGGCCATCGCATCATCGATCCCGGGATCGGTGTCGATGATGATCTTCTGCGGTGCGGGTCCGTGCATCGGGTTCAACCCCATAAATCAAACATTGGAGGCCAGAACATCGGAAGACAGACATCCATCTACCGCGGCGCGTGTCGGGATGGCCGCGGCGGCGCCGTGATGCGTGACCTGCAGGGCCGCTGCCGCACTGGCGAGGCGAAGCGATGACGCCATGTCCCCGCCCCCGGCGATTCCGGCCAGAAGATAGCCGAAGAAACAGTCGCCCGCACCGGTGGTATCGACCGGTGTTACCTCGAAGGCCGGCTGGTGAAGGCTGCCGTCCGCGCCATAATAGTCAGCGCCGTCGCGGCCTTTCGTGACGACGAGATGCGGGAGTCCCGCCGTCGCCGCCGGCCTGCCCAGCATCTCGGTCAGCGCCGCCGCCTCGACCTCATTGACCACCAGAAGGTCGGTATATGGCAGCAATCGGGCTGTTACCCCGGCGTCGAAGGGCGCCGCGCTATAGGCAATCTTCAGGCCGCGCGCCCGCGCCGCCGCGACAAATTCATCGGCGCCGCATGTTTCATTCTGCAGCAGCGCCCAGTCGGCCGCTTTCGCCCCGTCGAGAACGGCAATGGCCTCGCCCATGTCGATGGCATGGTTGGCGCCCGGCCACAGCAGAATTTGGTTCTCGCCATCGCGTGATACCGAAACAACGGCATGGCCAGTGGCGGTATCTGATGTCTGGATGGCACTGATGTCGACGCCGGCCGCACGCATTTCGTCGCGAATCCAGCCATCCTCGGCATGCGTCGCGCCGATATGAACCACCGTGCCGCCAGCGCGGGCCAGGGCGATTGACTGGTTCGTTCCCTTGCCGCCAAGCATGCGCCGGTACTCCAGCGTTGTCAGCGTTTCTCCCGGTGCCGGAAAATGCGGCACGGTGTAGACAAGGTCGATATTGATGGAGCCAAGATTGAAGACTGTCATTGCCACAGCATAGTCATTGTCACAGCAGAGGGGAAATTGCACCTTCGACAACATTAGGGCAATCTTGACCGTGGTCCAGAACTTTCCCCCCGGAACCCTTACCCGAGATGTCACACGGAGACAGCGATCCCATGACGCGATCCCGCAAGATGAAACTGGCGTATATCGAGGACTGCTTCACGCGCCTCTCCGCCGTCCTTCCCGAGCCGAAGACCGAGCTTGATTATCGCGACCCCTATACATTGCTGGTCGCCGTGGTGCTGTCGGCGCAGGCCACCGATGTCGGCGTCAACCGGGCCACGAAGGGGCTGTATGCAGCGGCAGACACACCGCAGGCGATGGTCGATCTGGGGGTTGACGGCATCGCGCACCACATCCGCACCATCGGCCTGTTCAATACCAAGGCGAAGAATGTTCACAGGCTGTCGGAAATTCTGCTTGAATCGCATGATGGCATCGTGCCGGATGATCGCGCGGCGCTAGAGGCGCTTCCCGGTGTCGGCAGGAAAACGGCGAATGTGGTGCTGAACGAGGCCTTTGGACACCCGACCATCGCCGTCGACACGCACATCTTCCGGGTTGGCAACCGCACCGGCATGGCGCCCGGCAAGACGCCGGATGCTGTCGAGGCTGAACTTGTGCGGCGGGTTCCCGATGCCTGGAAAAAGGGCGCGCATCACTGGCTGATCCTGCATGGACGCTATGTCTGCAAGGCCCGCAAACCGGAATGCTGGCGCTGCGCCATCACCGAATTCTGCAACTACAAGGACAAGACACCGTCAGATGGCTGAGCGCCGATAGCTGTGCCTAGCTGGCACCATCACGCCTGGCAAGTCCCCGCCGACAGGCCGTGGCGTCAAGCTGGCCGCCAATCACCGGTGACCGCCACGCCCAGGTGCGCACCGCCGGCGTCGCATCGTCAGGATAGATGAAATAGTCAACAATGCAGGCCGGCAACCTGTATTGCCAGGTTTCCACCGGCCCTTCGCGTCGCTTGAAATCAGCCTCGCCAAGACGCGCTCGCAGGCTGGCCGCGTCAAGCCCGATCAATGATTCGGGGGTCAGTTCAGGCGCTGGCGGCGGCGGCGGCGGTGGAGGTGGAGGTGGTGGAGGTGGTGGTGCGGCCAGCGCCAGCTTGGTCGTGGTCGGGGCCGCAGTCGGGGCTGGCGCCGCCTCATCGGCGATTTCGCTTTCAGCCGCTCCCGACTCCTCAAGCATCTCGTCCGGAGCTTCGGCAAGCGTCGCAGCCGACGGCTCGGCTACCGCCGCTACCGGCGTCGCATCCACGGATGCCAATTCTCTGGGCGCCGATTCTACGGGCGACATATTTTCCGGCACCGAGGCTGGCGATGATGGTTCTTCATCATCCGTCGCCAAGGCTGTGGCCGGCGGCGTGACAACTGGTGTCACGGCGGTCTCGATAGCCGTCTCGATGGTGGGCTCGTCTGCAGCAATATCGGACGCAACGCTTGCTACGGGATCAGGTGCCGGATCGGGTATCTGGATTGGCGTGATCGTCGGTGCGGTGGCGGGTGTAGCCGTCACAGGTGGCGGCACCTGGCAACCGGCGATGCCAAGAGCCGTGATGGCCGGGATCAGAAAGGCAAACCGCATAACAGGACAGACACCGGGGTTAAGGAATGTGCCCGGCACCTTAGACCAGCCGATGGGCGAAGGGCAAACCACTTTCACCGGGCAAACCACTTTCACCTGGCGGCGCTTCTTCAGGGGCCGTGTCTTTGTCCTTGCCCTGTTCGCACCTATTCTCTACATCATCGGGCGCAGTTTCCTGTCCTTGAACTTGAGGCTTTTCATGTCATCGCGAATTGACGTTCTCGCCGTCGGCAATGCCATTGTCGATATCTTTGCCACCTGTGATGATGCGTTCCTTATCAGACATGGCGTTGGCAAGGGGATGATGAATCTGGTCGATGCGACACAGTCGGCGGCGCTCTATGCGGCCATTGATGATCCTCGTGAGATTTCTGGCGGGTCGGCGGCGAACACAGCGGTCGGGATTGTCGCGCTTGGCGGCACGGCCGGGTTTTCAGGACGGATCCATGATGATGAGCTTGGCCACAGCTTCATCCGCGACATTCATGATGCTGGCGTTGTCTTTGGCGCCGCACCACAGATCAACGGGGCGCCAACCGCATCTTCGATCATTCTGGTGTCCGATGACGCCACGCGGTCGATGAACACCTATCTGGGGGCCTGCATCGAGTTCAAGCCCGAGGATATCAGGCCCGCGGATGTCGAGGCGGCGCAGGTGATCTATCTTGAAGGGTATCTTTTCGACGCGCCGGCGGGACCTGACATCTTCGCCTATGCGGCCACGCTTGCCGCCCGCCATGATGTGCGCGTCTCGCTGTCGCTTTCGGACCCCTGGTGCGCCGAACGGCACCGCGAGGCGCTCGGCCGGTTTGTGCGCGATCATGTCGATATTCTGTTCGCCAATGAACATGAGGCGGAGAGCCTGTGCGACAGCACGGCTGAGGCGGCGATGATCACGCTTTGCGAACAGGTTGACGAGGCCGTGATCACGCGCGGGGCCGACGGCGCCTTTGTCGGCCATAAGGGTAACCGCCATGATTTCCCGGCGCGCCCGCAAGGCCCCGTTATCGACAGCACCGGTGCCGGTGATCTATTTGCCGCCGGCTATCTCTATGGCCGTACAAATGGCCATGATGCGCGCCAGTCCGGCATCATCGCCAGCCTTGCCGCCGGCGAGGTGATCTCGCATGTCGGGGCGCGGCCGGAAGCCGATATCGCGGCGCTGGTGAAGGCGGAAGGCCTGGAAGATCTCAGCGGCCGGAGCTAGCGAAGCGCCTCATAGGCGGCGAGAGCAGCTGCCTGAACAAGGTCGTTCACCGAGGCGCCCATCTGCACGATCTGGAAGGGTTTTTCGGCACCAAGCATGATCGGGCCGACAACCGACCCTTCGGTCAGGTTCTGGATCAGCTCGAACGAGATGTTCGCCGAATGCAGCCCCGGCATCACCAGGATATTCGCCGGCCCGGACAGGCGGCAGAACGGGTAGCGCTGCTTCATCAGCTCGTAATCCAGCGCGACATCGGCTGACATTTCGCCATCATATTCGAAATCGGGCTGGCGCTGGTCGAGGATCTCGATGGCGCGGCGCGCCTCGATGGTGATGTCGGAATACGGATTTCCGAAAGTCGTGAAGGACAGCACGGCGACGCGTGGCGTGTGGCCCATCTGCCGGGCCTTCGCGGCAATGGCCTCGGCAATATCGGCGATCTTCTCGCCATCCGGGCGCTCATGCACCGAGACATCACCGATGAACACGGTGCGCCCCCGCGACACGATCATCGAGGTGGCCAGAAACGTCTTGCCCTCGCGCGGCGAGATCACCCGCGTGACATGGTTGAAGCTTGGCATGAAGGACCTGGTGACGCCGGTGACCATCGCATCGGCATGGCCCTTCAGCACCATACAGGCACAGAAGACATTGCGGTCGAGATTGACCATGCGCTGGCAGTCGCGGCGCAACGCGCCCTTGCGCTGCAGCTTGTCATAGAGGAAATCGATATAATCCTCATTATGGTCCGACACCTTGGCGTTGGTGATCGGCAGATCCTCGGCACCTTCAAGGCCGAGGCGCTCAATCGTCTCGCGAATCCGGTGCTCACGCCCGACAAGGATCGGATCGCCATAGCCGGCATTGCGAAAGGCCAGCGCGGCGCGGATCACCTTCTCCTCCTCGCCTTCGGCAAAGACCACCCGCTTGCGGTTGGCGCTGATGCGCTCAAAGATCACCTGCAATGTCGAGGCTGTGGGATCGATCCGGGCTGACAGCTCGCGGCGATATTTCGCCAGATCCTTGATTGGTTTGCGCGCCACGCCAGTTTTCATGGCGGCTTCGGCGACAGCCCCGGATACGGCCGAGATGAGGCGCGGATCGAACGGTGCCGGGATGATATATTCATTGCCATATTGCAGCATCTGCCCGCCATAGGCCTCGGCGACGGCGTCGGGAACATCCTCGCGGGCCAGCATCGCGATCGCCTCGGCGGCGGCGATCTTCATCTCCTCATTGATCTTGCTGGCCCGCACATCGAGCGCGCCGCGGAAGATATAGGGAAAGCCAAGGACATTGTTGACCTGATTCGGATAGTCGGACCGGCCGGTGGCGATGATGGCATCGGGCCGGACCTTCTTGGCCTCTTCCGGCATGATCTCGGGAACAGGGTTGGCCATGGCGAAGATGATCGGACGGTCGGCCATCGACTGGACCATCTTCGGGCTCAGCGCGCCGGCGACCGACAGACCGAGGAATATATCGGCCCCGACAAGCGCATCCTCGAGTGTCCGCGCGTCGGTCGGCACCGCATGCGCCGACTTCCACTGGTTCATCGATTCCTCGCGGCCCTGATAGATCACGCCGGTGCGGTCAACCAGCGTCACATTCTCATGCGGCACGCCCATCGTCTTGATCAGCTCGACACAGGCAATCGACGCCGCGCCGGCGCCGTTCGAGACAACCTTGATATCCTTCATCTCGCGGCCGGTGATGTGAAGCGCGTTGATCAGACCGGCGGCGGCGATGATGGCGGTGCCGTGCTGATCATCGTGAAACACCGGGATCTCGAGACGTTCGCGGAGCTGCTGTTCAATGATGAAACATTCCGGCGACTTGATGTCTTCAAGATTGATGCCGCCAAAACTCGGCGCCAGCATGGCCACCGCCTCGACGAACTTGTCGGTGTCCCTGGTGTCAACCTCGAGGTCGAGTCCGTCGATATCGGCGAATTTCTTGAACAGGACCGCTTTGCCTTCCATCACCGGCTTTGAGGCGGCGGCCCCGATATCGCCAAGGCCAAGTACCGCGGTGCCGTTCGAAATGACGGCAATCAGATTGCCCTTGGCGGTGTAATCATAGGCGGTGTCGGGATCGGCCTCGATGGCAAGGCACGGCGCGGCCACCCCCGGCGAATAGGCCAGCGACAGGTCGTGCTGGCTCATCAGCGGCTTGGTGGCCGTGATCTCGAGTTTGCCGGGACGCCCGTTGGCGTGGTAGCTGAGGGCTTCCTGGTCAAGCTTTGACTTTTTTCTGCTCATGACACCGGTTATCTATTCTGTGTGGTTGGTGTTGACCCTTGGTCTGGAATTGTGACGGGCCGAGCGCCGCACGCGATTTGCGGTATAACATCACGAGTCTCGGGCACGATCATGGAGTTGGAGGAACCAAGGGATAACAATGACGTCGCCAATAACAGCACCTGACCCGGCAAAAGTAAAGTCGCCGACCCCGATGATTGCGCAGTATATGCGTGTCAAGGAATCGCACCCTGACGCGCTGCTGTTCTACCGGATGGGCGATTTCTACGAAATGTTCTTCGAGGATGCCGAGATCGGCGCGGCGGCGCTTGGCATCACCCTGACGAAACGCGGCAAGAGCGATGGTGGTGATATCCCGATGTGCGGCGTGCCGGTGCATTCGGTGGACGGGTATCTTGCCAGATTGATCGGTGCCGGTCACAGGGTGGCGATCTGCGAGCAGGTCGAGGATCCGGCAACGCAGAAACAGCGTGGCGGCAAGGGGCCGCTGAAGCGCGAGGTGATCCGTATCCTGACCCCAGGCACCCTGACCGAGGATGATCTGCTACCGCCGCGGGCGCATAATTATCTGGCGGCGCTTGGCCGGGCTGGTGATGCCATGGCGGTGGCCTGGGCCGACATGTCGACGGGTGATTTCGCCGTTCAGGAAGTGTCGGCGGCGCGTCTTGAAGGTGTGCTGGCCATGCTGGCCCCGGCGGAACTTGTGGTCCCGAACGGGGTCGATCTGCCGGAGGGCATTGCCGCGCTGGGCCCCTGCCTGACTGAACAGGCGCCGTCGCTGTTCGATTCCGCTGGCGGTACGCGCGCTCTGTGCAGCTATTACGGTGTCGCAAGTCTTGATGGTTTTGGCCAGTTCTCACGCGCCATGAGCGCCGCCGCCGGCGCGCTTCTCGGCTATATCGAGCTGACGCAGAAGGGCAACATGCCCCGGCTCAGACCGATTCAGGCCATCACCGGGTCGGGCTATATGGAGATCGACCAGGCCACCCGCCGGTCGCTTGAAATCACCCGCACATTGTCGGGCGAGGTCAAGGGCAGCCTGCTGGCGGCGATCGATGCAACCGTAACCTCGGCGGGTGGTCGGCTTCTGGCGGGACGGATCGGCGCGCCTCTGGCATCGCGCGACGCCATCATCGGCCGGCTTGATCTTGTCAGCTGGTATCATGACCGGCCGGCGCTGTGTGACGAGCTTCGCGGCATGATGAAGGGTCAGCCGGATATCGACCGCGCGCTGTCGCGCCTGTCGATGGGACATGGCGGGCCGCGCGATCTGCAGGCGCTGTCACAGGCGCTGACCATAGCCTCTGATCTTGTCGGGACGGCGACACGGGCGCATGCCATCGGCGACCTGGCCGCGCTCGCGGCGCTTCATGAGGCTGTCATGGCACCGGTGAAACTGGCCTCCGAACTGGCGCCGGCACTGGCTGACGAGCTGCCGCTTCTGGCCCGTGACGGCGGTTTCGTGAGAAGCGGATTTGACCCCTCTCTTGATGAGCTTTGCGCGCTTCGTGATGAAAGCCGCCGCCTGATCGCCGCGCTGCAGCATCGATATTGCGAGGCCACCGGCATCGCCTCGCTGAAGGTCAAACACAATAATGTCCTTGGCTATCATGTCGATGTCCGCAGCGCGCATGCCGAAAAACTGATGCAGGATGAGAATTTCATCCATCGCCAGACGACAGCGCAGACAGTGCGGTTCACCACCACCGAGCTTGCCGAGCTTGAGCGCGACTTGTCGACTGCGGCCGACCGGGCGCTGGCGCGGGAGCTTGAAATCTTCGAGAGCCTGCGGACAAAGGCGCTTGCTGAGGCGGATCAGCTTGCCGGTGCAGCCCGCGCGCTGGCAGCGATCGATGTGGCGATGGCGTCGGCGGCGCTGGCGCTGAAGCGGGATTTCTGCAGGCCCGAAATCCGCGATGATCTGAGTTTCGAGATTGTGCGGGGCCGGCATCCGGTGATCGAAACCATGCTGGCTGGAGGTGACAATTTCATCCCGAATGATTGCGGGCTTGGTGATGCGGGCGAGATCTGGCTTGTCACCGGCCCCAACATGGCCGGCAAATCAACCTTTTTAAGGCAGAATGCCCATATCGCGATCATGGCGCAGGCCGGCCTGTTCGTGCCGGCCGAAACAGCGGCAATCGGCATTATCGACAGGATTTTCAGCCGTGTCGGCGCGGCCGATGATCTGGCGCGCGGCCGATCCACCTTCATGGTCGAGATGGTCGAGACGGCGGCGATCCTGAACCGGGCCACCGAACGGTCCTTTGTCATTCTTGATGAAATCGGGCGCGGCACCGCCACCTATGACGGGCTGGCCATCGCCTGGGCGGCGCTGGAGCATCTTCACCAGACCAATCGCTGCCGCACATTGTTCGCAACACATTATCATGAGCTGACCAATCTGCGGCAAGATCTTGAAAGACTGTCATGCCATTCGATGAAAGTGCGCGAATGGCAGGGTGACATCATCTTCCTGCATCAGGTGATCGATGGCGCGGCCGACCGGTCATACGGTGTCCATGTGGCGCGGCTTGCCGGCCTGCCACCGGCCGTCATCGCACGTGCGCAGAGCTTGCTTGCCGAAATGGAGTCAGGCGGGCATGGGGTTATCGATGCCGAACGGCTTGCCGCCGAATTGCCGCTGTTCACCCAGGATTTCGGGGCCACACCACCGCCGGTCGCTGACCCGGTGCGAAGCCGGGTCGAGGCCATCAACCCGGATACGCTGGCGCCGCGCGAGGCATTGGAGCTATTATACGAGCTTCGCGACCTTCTCAACGCACCAGCGGACACTACCAGCGATGATACGAATGGGTGACGGGGCATGAGGCCCAATGCCAACATGGCCCCGGGCGCCGGCAGCAGCCAGATCAAGCAGTGGCGGCGCTGGATCCAGCCGCTGGAAGCGGCGCTTGCCGACGGTATGCCGCCACTTGACGATGCTGACCTGCGGCGGGTGGCAGACGATCTGAAAACGGCGGCTGACAGGACCTTCCGGGCAGCGTTGCTGGAGTCGGCAAGGGCGGCGCATGCGGCGATGAAAACAAGGCTTGCCGACGAGCTGGCGGCCGGGCGTGATGGCGCGGTCTATGTCGGTCGCCACTCGCTTGGCATGGATCATCTTCTGGCGAGCCTTCTCGACATTCTTGTACAGCGCCATCGGGCGGGCGGTGTCGCACTTGTCGCCGTTGGTGGCTATGGCCGCGGCGAGCTGGCACCGAATTCCGACATCGACCTTCTGTTCCTGACCGCGCGGGATAATGACCCTGACGCCGATATTGTCGTCGAGGCGCTGCTCTATCTGCTGTGGGATTTGGGTCTCAAGGTCGGCCATGCGAAACGCACGGTGACGGATACGATCCGTGCCTCGCGCGAGGACCAGACGATCCTGACCGGGCTTCTGGAGATGCGGTTCGTGGCTGGTGACAGGCCGCTGGCAGGTAAGCTCGACAGAGCGTTCCGGCGCGAGGTGGCGCGGCTGAAACCGGTTGATTTCGTCGATGCCAAGCTTCAGGAGCGGGACCAGCGGCATGACCGGCACGGTGCCACGCGCTATGTCGTTGAACCCAATATCAAGGAAGGCAAGGGCGGGCTTCGCGATCTTCACACGCTGTTCTGGATAGCGAAATTCGCCTATCGCGCCGACAGCATCATCGACATTGTCGACAAGGGCATTCTGCGCGAAAGCGAGGCGCGCCGCTTTGCCGCCGCGCAGCGATTTCTGTGGACCGTCAGATGCCATCTTCATCTCCGCTCCGACCGGCCCGAGGAGAGGCTGGATTTCGACGCCCAGATGGCGATCGCCCCGCTGATGGGGTTCGCCTCGCGTGGCGGCTTGCGCGATGTCGAACGTTTCATGAAGCGGTATTACCTGGCGGCGCGCGATGTCGGAAGCCTGACCCGCATCATCTGCGCGGCGATGGAAACCGATTTCCGCAAGCGCCGCCTTGGCTGGGCCGAGGAATTCCGCGGCCGTCAGGATTTCGGGCATTTCCGCATCCGCTCTGGCAGGATCAATCTTGATCCCGAGCTGATGTTCCGTGAGGCGCCGCTGCGGATGCTGGAGATTTTCCATCTGGCGCTGGAGCAGAATGCCGATATCCACCCGCAGGCGCTGCAGCGGATCACGCGTGGCCTGCCCGCGCTTGGCGATGCGACACGGGATGATCCGCGGGCGGCCGAGGAATTTCTTGCCATCCTGACATCGAAACACAATCCCGAACGCGTGCTGCGCCTGATGAATGAAAGCGGCGTTCTTGGGCGCTTCCTGCCTGATTTCGGCAAGATCGTCGCGATGATGCAGTTCGACATGTATCACAGCTATACCGTCGATGAGCACACCATCCAGGTGATCGGCATCCTCCACCAGATCGAGAGTGGCGGCCTGATCAAGACGGCGCCGGTGGCAACCGCGGTGATGCCGGAGATCGAATCGCGGCGCGCGCTGTTTGTGGCGGCACTTCTTCATGACATCGCCAAGGGTCGTGACGGCGACCATTCCGAGCTTGGCGCCGAACTGGCGCTCGAGATCTGCCCGCGGCTCGGCCTGACCCCGGAGGAAACCGAAACGGTGAGCTGGCTGGTGCGCCATCATCTGCTGATGAGCAAGATTGCTTTCCGTTATGATCTGAACGACCCGAAGACGATTGATGATTTTACCGCCATCGTGCAGTCACCGGAACGTCTGAAGCTGTTGCTGGTGCTGACCGTGGCCGATATCCGCGGCGTCGGGCCCACCATCTGGAACGGCTGGAAGGCGGCGTTGATGCGCGATCTCTATTATCAGAGCGATGCCGTGCTTCGCGGTGCCGATGCCAGTGTGATCGCCGCCAGCAGCGCCGAGGAGGCGCGTGAGGCGGCGCGGGCCTGCCTGCCGGCGTGGTCGGATGAGGATTTTGCCGCCCATGCGGCACGCCTGCCACGCAATTACTGGACCGGATTCGACACCGACATGCATGTCAGGCATGCCGAGCTGAGCCACAGTTTCCGCGCCCTCGACGTGCCGCTGCTGGTTGATTTCCGGCAGGTGGCGGATCGCAAGGTGACCGAACTGACACTGCTGACCGTTGATGATGCCGGGCTGTTCTCGCGCGTTGCCGGCGCGGTGGCGGGACATGGCATCAACATCATCGGCGCGCGCATCACGACCTGCACCGATGGCACGGTCCTCGATGTGTTCCAGCTACAGACGACGAAGAATGAACTTGTCGAGGATACGCGGCTTATCGGGCGGCTGAAGGACAGCATCGATTCCGCCGTCACCGGGACTTTACGCCCACAGGCGGCACTTCGCGAACGGTGGCAGAGCCTGCCGGCGCGGGTGCGGCGCCTGCCGGTACCATCGCGGGTGATCCTCTCGAACAGGATCAGTTCCACCCACACCGTCATCGAGATCAACGGCCGGGACTTTCCGGGATTGCTTCACCGGCTGACGCAGACGCTTGCCGATCTTGGCCTGCAGATCCAGACGGCCACCGTGTCGACCTATGGCGAGCGAGTTGTCGATGTCTTCTATGTAAAGGATCTGTTCGGGCTGCAGATTCACAACCAGGCGCGTCTCGACACCATCCGGGACCGGTTGCTGGCAGTGTTCGACCAGCTTGACGAAGCCGCCGCATGAGCGTGCAACCCCGGATGCAGCCATTGGCGCGCGCCTTCCGCCAGATCAGCGGGCTGACAGGTGTCAGCCGCCTTCTGGGATTTCTGCGGGACGTCACCTTTGCCGCCTTTCTTGGCGCCGGACCGGCGGCCGACGCCTTTCTTGTCGCATTGAAACTGCCGAACATGTTTCGCCGGCTGACGGCCGAGGGCGCGATGGCGAATGCCTTTGTCCCGGCCTTCACCACCAGCCGCCAGGAGGATGGCGAGACGGCGGCGATGGCGCTGGCCGGCGAGGTACAGACGACACTGATTGTCGTGCTTTGCCTTGTCGTGGGGCTTGCCGAGATTTTCATGCCGGCGGTGATTTCGGTGATCGCGCCGGGATTTGCCGACACGCCCGACAGGATGGCCGCCGCGATCGCGCTTGGCCGTGTTACTTTTCCCTATCTTCCGCTGATTTCACTTGTTGCCTTCTGGGCCGCAATCGCCAATGCCAGTCAGCGTTTCCTGGTGGCGGCGGCGATGCCGGTGATTTTCAATCTCTGTCTGATCGGCGGGGCGCTGATAATCCCGGTGGCCACCGGCTGGCTGGCAGTCGAACGCGCGATGCCGCTGGCGGTGGCATTGCTTGGCGCCGGGGTTCTGCAGCTTGCCGTGATGGCGATGTTGCTGCGGCGTCACCGGATCATGCCGGCCTGGCGGGTGCCGCGATTCGGCCAGACCGCCCGCGCGATGTGGCGGCAGTTCGGCGTTGCCTCGGCAGGTGCGGTGGTGATGCAGGTCAATCTGATCATCGATCTTGTGCTGGCGTCATTGCTCACGGTGGGCGCTATTTCCTGGCTCTATTTCGCCGACCGGGTGGCCCAGCTGCCGCTGGGAATTTTTGGGATTGCGCTCGGCACCGCGCTTTTGCCGCGCCTGTCATCGCAGTTTCGCGCCGGCGATTCTGCCGCGGCACGGGCTTCACTTTCCGAGGCGCTGTTGTTTGCCGCCTTTCTGGTGATTCCGGCGACGGCCGCGCTGATCGCCATCGCGCCGCAGATTGTCGCCGGGCTGTTCCGCTATGGTGCCTTTACCGATGCCGATGCGGCGGCGGCGGCGGCGGCGCTGATGGCCTATGCCATCGGCATGCCGGCCCATATCATGGTGAAGATCCTGCAGCCCGCCTTTTACGCTACCGCGCGGCCAGGTTTCGTGCTGAAGGTATCGATCGCCGCCGTTATCACCAATCTGGCGCTGTCGCTGTCATTGATGCCTGTTCTCGGACATGTCGGGCTGGCGCTGGCCACATCGATATCCGGCATCGTGGCCGCCGGGGCGTTGGCGGCCAGGCTGGCGCGGGACCGGCAAATGGGCATTCCCGCCCCGATGGTCCTGGCCCGCATCTGTGGTGCGACGCTGGTCATGCTGGCGGTGCTTCTCGTCTTCCGTGCCTGGTTTGTGAGTTTGTTTTTCGCAGTGCCGGCGGTGATCCTGCTTGGTGTGCTGGTGACCGCTGGCGGCGGTGCCTATCTTGCGGTGGCTTTCGCGCTTCGCGCTGTCCCGCAGCAGCTGCTTCGCCGCTGACCGCCTGCTTGGGCTTGACCGCAACCGATGCTGCCATCATAACGCAGGCTGATCTTTCAACAGCGCGGCTTCAGGGAACGCCATCCGATCATGACGAGTGTTCAGCCCATGCCGGAAAACCGGATTTTCTCGGGCATCCAGCCGACCGGCAATCTGCATCTTGGCAATTATCTTGGTGCCATCCGCAACTGGGTGACGCTGCAGGACAGCTTCGAGTCGATCTATTGCGTTGTCGATCTGCACGCCATCACCGTGCCGCAGGACCCGCAGCAACTTCGCCAGAGCACGCGCGAAGTGACGGCAAGCCTGATCGCCGCCGGCATTTCGCCGCAGCGCTCGATCCTGTTCAACCAGTCGCGGGTGCCGCAACATTCGCAGCTTGCCTGGGTCTTCAACTGCGTGGCGCGGCTTGGCTGGCTTAACCGGATGACACAGTTCAAGGAGAAGGCCGGGAAGAATCGCGAGAATGCGACGGTCGGGCTGTTCGCCTATCCGACCCTGATGGCGGCCGACATTCTCGCCTACCGGGCGACGCATGTTCCCGTCGGCGAGGACCAGAAGCAGCATCTGGAGCTGACCCGCGACATCGCGCAGTCCTTCAATGTGAATTATGGCGTCGAGTTCTTTCCGCTTCCCGAACCGCAGATCTTCGGCAGCGCCACGCGGGTGATGAGCCTTCGTGACGGCAGCTCGAAAATGAGCAAGTCGGAGACATCGGACAATTCACGGATCAACCTGACCGATGATGACGAGCTGATCGCGCAGAAGATCCGCAAGGCGAAAACCGACCCTGACGCCCTGCCATCAGAGGCGGATGGGCTCGAAGGCCGGCCGGAGGCGCAGAATCTCGTCGGAATCTATGCCGCCCTCGCCGACAGTGATGTCGACACGGTGCTGCGGGAATTCGGGGGCCGCGGCTTTGGCGATTTCAAGCCGGCGCTGGCCGAGCTTGCCGTCGCGAAATTGTCCCCGATGGGCCAGGAGATGCGCCGGCTGCTTGCCAATCCGGGTGATATCGATGCCGTCCTTGATGATGGGGCGGCGCGTGCCGAGGCCATCGCCGCGCCGATTATCGAGCAGGTCAACGAGATTGTCGGATTCCTCGGGCCGGCAGGCCGGCTCTGATTCCACCGGCGATATCGACAGCGAACACAAATTTCCCACATTTCGACCATTGAAATGTGCTATTCTCAATCGAATATGAAGTGCTTCTGACGACGACTCGGCAATGAGGTCCTGTGACGGTTTATCGGTAACGGTATATATGTGACGGCCCATCGTCGACGGGTTGATCAGGACACCAATCGACATTTTGCCGTGCGCTTACAGTAACGTGCGCTTACAGTAACACTGTGAGGGTGAAAATTCGGGAATGTTGATTATGCTTCAGGATTTTGGCTCAGAATCATGACCCGGGCGGTGCCCGCCTGGCAGATGCCACAGGTGCAAAGAGGACAGACGGACATGTTTATTCAGACACAGGATACGCCGAACCCGGCAACCCTCAAATTCATTCCCGGTGTGCCGGTGATGGATAGTGGCACGGCCGATTATCCGGCCGCCGACAGCGCCGCCAATTCACCGCTGGCACGTCGTCTGTTCCAGGTTGACGGGGTCAAGGGGGTGTTTCTCGGCGGTGACTTTGTCGCCGTCACCAAGGAAGAGGCGCTCGACTGGTTCGCGCTGAAGCCGTCGATTCTGGCTGGCATCATGGAGCATTACGCCTCTGGCATGCCGGTTGTCGAAAGGACCGAGTCCGGTGGTGACGTGGCGGATGAAGACGAAGACGAGATCGTGACACAGATCAAGCAGCTTCTTGATACACGTGTCCGGCCCGCTGTTGCGATGGATGGCGGCGATATCGTTTTCCAGGGATTTGATGACGGTGTCGTGACCCTGCAGATGCGGGGCGCCTGCCAGGGTTGCCCAAGCTCGACTGCAACCCTGAAAATGGGGATTGAAAACATGCTTCGGCATTATATCCCCGATGTTCGTGAGGTCCGCGCTGCGGATTTCTAGACGTCAACCGACGCCGGTGATCTCCCTTTGAATTTCATCAGTGGATGAGTCGTGTCTCAGCCAGCAGGAATTGCCATCAACAACACCCACCTTCTCCGCGCTGCGATGCTGTTCATGGTGCTTGGGATCATTGGTCCGGGTTTGTTTCAGCTGAAGCCGCCGCAATGGTTTGGCGAGTCCGGTGACACTGGGCATCTGGAAATGGCCGCGCTGGCGCCCGCACAGCCGGATGAAAAGCCGGCGTTCGAAGCTGTGATATCCGCGCCGCCTGTGGCCGCGCCCGAATCGCAACTTGAAAATACCGCCACCCCAAAATCTGACAGCCAAATAGCCAGCGCGCAAACCGCCCGCGCGCAACCCACCCGCCCGCAACCCATCCGGAAGAAGGCGCCAGAGGTGATTGCCCCGGCACCTGACAGCCATGCGGCGCCGGCAGATGCAGAGCCGGAACAGCCAGCCGTAGCCGCGCGCAAAGCGCGGCCGGAGCCATCGACGGAGGTCGCCGCCACAACCGCCGCCACAACCATTGCCAAGAACATCGCCACACCGGCCGTCACAGCTGCCGCCGCACCGGCATCACCCGCATCACGGGAAACGGAAGTGGCGTCACTGGCGCCCCGAACGGCCAGGCTTCCGGCGATCCCGGGCGCGTCATCCACGCCGCTGGTGGTGACGCGTGATTTTGCCAAACAGATCCCGCAATCGCATGTCGGGCTGCCGGTGAAGCGCCAGAAGGAAAGCTTCGTCACCCTTACCCTGCCGCTGATCCTGGCGGCGAATGAGGAAATCTCGCAACGCCGTAGGGCCATTGAGCGGGCCGTATCGCGCGGTGATGAGGCAACGGTGGAACGCTGGGCGCGCCTGTATCGAATCGAGACCGAAGGAAGGCCTCTTGCCGAGGTCGAGAGACAGTTGCTGCTGCGCGCCGATTTCGTCCCAGTGTCGCTGGCGCTGGCGCAGGCGGCCATTGAATCGGGGTGGGGCACCTCACGGTTTGCGCTGCAGGGGAATGCCCTGTTCGGTCAATGGGCGTGGCAGAAGGATGCCGGGCTGAAGCCGGCACGCGCCTCCAACAGCCAGGCGGTCGTCCGCAGCTTTCCCAACCTGTTCGGGTCGGTGCGGGCCTATATGCACAATCTTAACACGCATCCCCGATATGCCGCTTTCCGGGCGCGCCGGCATTTGTTGCGGGGGCGGACACAGGCTGAGATTGGATATCAGCTGTCGAACTTCCTTGATGGCTATGCGGAGATCGGTGAGGCCTATGTCGCCAAGCTGAAAACGCTGATCCGCTCGAATGATTTCGGGCGGTATGAGGCAGCAAGGCTTCGCTGATTTGCCGGCCATTTGACCATGTGCGCGGCACCGGTATGTCTTGTGCCGGGGTTATTCGGTCAGGAACTGCCGGCCAAACCAGCGCCAGCGGCCTTCCGGGCCCGGCATCGTGCAGTTGACCCGGGCGCGCTTGCCGACAAGCGGCCCCGGCATTCTGATTTCGGCCCGGCGTCCGATGATGGCGACATCAAGCTTGCCATATTTGCTGTTGAAACAGCGAAGCTGGCGTTCCTTATCCATGTCCGGCGCCAGCGTGAAGCCATAGAGCGGCGGATTCGTTCTCAGCACGACATCCGCCGGCACGATCTCGCCGACCTTCAATGGCAGGCCGTTGATCGCCAGCTCGAGGCGTTCGCGGTTGCCATATTGCTCATTCATTGCAAAACGCGGCAGCTCGAAATATCCATCATAGCCGTGCGCGACACCGGAATTCTGCCCGAAGGCAGCCTCGAAACCGGCGGCTTTCACAAGATCGATAACGTCGAGATTGTATTCACCATAAGGATAGGCGAAGAGGGTCGGCCGGATGCCAAGCTCGGCAAGAAAGCGGTCATTGCTGACCGCCAGTTCCTCGCGATTGGACTCGATCGATTTCTGATGCATATGCGGATGTGTCTGCGTCTGGCTGCCGATGCCCAACCCGGCAGCCTGCCATTCGCGAAGCTGATCCCAGCTCATATAGCCGCGAAGATTACGATCGACAGGGCGTGTGGCGACAAACAGCGTGGCGTGGAATCCGCGCTCTTTCAACCTGGGCATGGCCTCTTCATAGACCGACAGGTAGGCGTCATCGATGGTGATCGCCACGGTGCGGTCCGGAACCGGCTTGCCGGCCTGAAGATTGCTGATGATTTCCGCCAGCGGCAGGACGGAATATTTCTCGTCGGCAAGGATTTCGAGATGTTCCTCGAATTGCTCGATCCGCACATTGGTGCTTGGATAATTATCCTCGCCAAACCTGTGATACATCAGAATGGTCGCATGGTCGGCGGCGCGCGTTTCAGCGACGGCACCAAGAATGATGCCGGCCAGGATTACGGGCAGCAGGAACAGGCGTTTGGCGAAGTACATGAACATTATCGATTGCGGCCGGGGCAGGTTGGTGAAGCGCCCACCATACTGTGCTAGACATTGTCCGACCAGAGGCAGTTTGCTCTGTTTGGGCCTTTAATGTGCTGTCCCGGACGGCCGCCGGTTGTTGTTGAAGGCGTGATGCCAGGAAAGGTTTGACTCCCCCATGTCTGAGCTGCCGGAAGATGCTGTCATCCTTGCGCTGGAAGCAAGCGCCGACCAGGCGTCGGCCGCGATTTGGCGCGCCGACGGGCGGCACTGGCAGGAGATTCACGCGGCGCGGCATGGCCATGCCGCGATGATCACCGAGCTGGCCCGCCAGGCAATGGATCAGGCCGGGGTGACAGCCGCAGCGCTTACGCATGTTGCCGCCGGGCGTGGTCCGGGGTCTTTTACCGGCATCAGGGTGGCGCTTGCCGCGGCAAAGGGATTCGCACTTGCCAGCGGGGCGACCGGGATCGGCGTGTCCTGTCTTGCCGCGATGGCGCATGCGGCGCGTACCGGTCAGTCCGACCTCGCTGGCCGCCGTCTTCTTGCCACCGCCGATACACGGCGCGGAAGCTATTTCTGCCAGATATCTGATCCGGCCATTGCAACCGCGCTGCCGATCCATGATATCGATCCCGAAAGCGGGCAGGAGAAGCCGGAGGGCTGGCAGGATGTAACTGTCATCGGTCCCGGCGCGGCGGCGCTGGCGGCTGCCTTTCCGAATCATGTTCTGACAAGGGGGGTGGATACGCCGCCGGTCGATGCCCTGCAGATTGCGCGGCTGGCGGCGCATCGCCTGCAGGCGGACCTCACCGCAGAGCCGTTGACGCCACTCTATGTCGTGCCGGCCTTCCTCGGGCCTGCGCCGGCAGGTTCAGCATCCAGACATACGGCATCCAGACAAACGGTATCCGACCCTGCGGCATCTGACCCTGCGGCCGGGTCGTGATCAGAGATATCACAAAGGCCGATCTTGACATCATCGCCGGTATCGAGGCGGCCTCCTTCGTACATCCGCTGACGCGTGACGACCTGCTGTCACTATATGATCAGCCGGCCTTGCGGGGGTTCGTGCTGGCACCGGATGGCGGGATGCCGGCAAGCTATGCGTTGTTTCTGAAGGCCGGTGATCTGGCCGATCTGGTCTCGACCGGCACCGCCGCAGAGGCGCGCCGTCGGGGTTTTGCGTCGCGGTTGCTTGCCGGCTCGCTGCGCCGCCTTGCGGCGGACAATGTCACCGAGGTGACGCTTGAGGTTGCCGTCGACAATGTGGCGGCTTTGGCGCTCTATGCCGATCTCGGTTTTGACAAGGTGGGGCGACGGCGCGACTATTACCGGCGGGTGGATGGCCGCGTCGATGCGCTAATCCTGCGATGGCGGCTCTCGCCCGGGTGTCCTGTGGGACAGGGTTCGGCTTGACCGCCGCTGCCGACCGGCATAGAAAAGCCCGGAAAATATGTCGGGATACCCCGCCTGGCCTGCACCTTGTCTGGCCTGCATCTTTCAAATTTTCGGAAAAGAGCCGCGATCGTGTCAAAGAAACTGTTCATCAAGACCTACGGGTGCCAGATGAATGTCTATGATTCAGACCGCATGACCGATGTTCTGGCGCCGCTTGGCTACAGCACCACAGCCACTGCCGATGGCGCCGACATGGTGATCCTGAACACTTGTCATATTCGCGAGAAGGCCTCGGAGAAGGTGTTTTCCGAACTTGGCCGGCTGCGGATGATGAAGGACCGCGCCCGTGATCAGGAAGGTCGCCATGTGGCGATTGCGGTGGCCGGCTGCGTGGCACAGGCCGAGGGCGAGGAAATCACCCGCCGCGCGCCCTGGGTCGATATTGTCGTCGGACCGCAGACCTATCACCGGCTTCCCGAGCTGGTCAGCAGGATCGATCCGGGGGCACGCCAGCGGGTGATCGACACCGAATTCCCCGAAGAGGTGAAGTTCGACCAATTGCCGGGTGAGCATGCCCCGCGCGGGCCGGCGGCGTTCCTGTCCGTGCAGGAGGGATGCGACAAATTCTGCGCCTTCTGCGTTGTTCCCTATACACGGGGCGCCGAATTCTCACGTCCGGCGGCCGGCATTCTTGAGGAGGCACGCCGTCTGGTTGGCACCGGCACCTGCGAGCTGACGCTGCTTGGCCAGAACGTCAATGCCTATCATGGCGAGGCGCCGGATGGCAGCATCTGGAGCCTGGCGCGCCTCATTCGCGAGCTTGCCGAGATCGACGGGCTGGAGCGGATCCGCTACACCACCTCACACCCGCTGGACATGGAAGATGATCTGATCACGGCGCATCGTGACGTGCCAAGCCTGATGCCCTATCTGCATCTTCCGGTGCAGTCCGGCTCGGACCATATCCTGGCCGCGATGAACCGCCGCCACACGCATGATGTCTATCTGCGCGTTCTCGACAGGCTTCGCGAGGCACGCCCGGATATCGCGTTTTCCGGTGATTTTATCGTCGGTTTTCCGGGTGAGACAGACCGTGATTTTGCCGAGACGCTGGCCCTTGTCGACAAGGTCGGCTATGCCTCGGCCTATTCCTTCAAATACAGCCCGCGCCCCGGCACGCCGGCCGCCGCCTCGGACGAGCAGGTGCCGGAGGATGTGAAGGCGGACCGGCTTGAGGCGCTGCAGCAATTGCTGAATGCCCAGCAGCTGGCCTTCAACAAGGCAAGTGAGGACAAGGTGATGGATGTTCTGATCGAGCGGCGCGGTGGCCGCCCCGGACAGGTGGCAGGACGCAGCCCCTATATGCAGGCGGTCAATCTGGAGGCCGGCGACGACCTGATCGGCAGCATCATTTCCTGCCGCGTCACCGAAGCAAAGCAGAACAGTGTGGTTGGGGCGGTTGCATGACCGGATTTGCGTGGTAAAGGCGGTGAAGCCTACCTCCATTCGTATGGAATTCGAGGATAATGGTACGCTTGCCAGGCTGACAGGCGAGCATAACCAGAACCTCGCGCGGCTTGAAAAGGCGCTTGATGTTGCGCTGGACAGTTTTGGCAACAACATCACCGTGTCCGGTTCGGCGGCGGCGGTGAAGACGGCGCGGCGGGCGCTTGAGGATATCTACCGGCAGCTCGGTAGTGGCGCCGACGTTCCCGAGGATGGCGCGCTGATCAGCGATGTGCTGCGCTGGGTCACGGTTGGTGATGGCGCCGGCGATGCCGACCGGATTGAGGGACAGAACAAGGGCCAGAGTGGCGGCCAGATTATGGGCCAGAATCAGGGCCGTAATGTCGAGACATGGCGCAAGAAAATCATCGCCAAGACACCGGGACAGGCCGCCTATCTTGATCTGCTTCGCAAGCACGAGGTTGTGTTCGGCCTTGGCCCTGCGGGTACCGGCAAGACCTATATGGCGGTGGCGAAGGCGGTCGAGTCGCTGAAGAAACGCGAGATCGAGCGGATTGTGCTGTCGCGCCCGGCCGTCGAGGCGGGTGAGCGTCTGGGCTTTCTTCCCGGCGATATGAAGGAAAAGGTCGACCCCTATCTGCGGCCTCTCTATGACGCGCTCTATGACATGATGCCGGCGGACAAGGTTGAGCGCATGCTTGTCAGTGGCGAGATCGAGATCGCCCCGCTGGCCTTCATGCGCGGGCGGACGCTCAGCGCCTCCTATGTGATCATCGACGAGGCGCAGAACACCACCCCGGTGCAGATGAAAATGGTGCTGACAAGGCTTGGTGAGGATTCCCGCATGGTCATCACCGGTGATCTCAGCCAGATCGACCTTCCTGACGGCCAGCCGTCGGGCCTTGCCGATGCCGTCGGGCGGCTCGGCAATGTCGAAGGTGTGGGGATCAAGCATCTGTCAGGCAAGGATGTTGTCAGACATCCGGTGGTGGCGCGGATCTTGCAGGCCTATGAAAGCGACAGCTGAAACAAGCAAGCCACTGGACAGACCGTGCAAAATCAGTCCAAATGGGGATCCGGCGCATGACGCCGACAGATCTGCAAGGAGCCGCAGTAGTTACTGGCATGAACGCGATGCCCCTGGAGCCTGACAGTCCGGACCCGGACCCTCTCTCATCCGAACATTGGCAAACCGATGGCGGCAGCCATCTGGATCTGGTCATCGACCGGCATATATGGCCGGACGATATAATTGATGCTGTCCGCCCGACGCTGGTGCTGGCGACAGATATCGCCTGCGAGGCTTTCGATTGGCCGCGGCTGGAAATCGGCGCGCTGTTTGGCGGCGATGACCGGATTCGCGACCTCAATCTGCGGTTTCGTGGTAAGGATGAACCAACCAATGTACTGTCCTTCCCGTCAGATGATGATGCCGCGATGATGGAGTCCGACGCCACGAGGCTGGCCCCCGGCGAAATCGCCATCTCCTATGAAACGCTGTGCCGCGAGGCGGCGCAGGAGGCGAAAAGCGTCAGCGATCATTTGATACATCTGTGGGTTCACGGACTGCTGCATCTGATGGGTCATGACCATCAGGCCGATGATGAGGCTGATCTCATGGAAGCTGGCGAGGTCAGCGTTCTGGCCCGGCTTGGCATCGCCAATCCCTATGCCGAGCCAGCCGAAAATCCGGCAGGAGGGACAGGTTGATGGTACGCGCATTGCTGTCAAAAATCTTTCCGGCGTTGAACCCGCCAGCGTCACGGCGCGACGAGCTGGAAAGTCTGCTTGCCGTTCCGTCCGCCGACATGGCGAGCTTCGATCCGCATGAAGAAGCGCTGCTGCGCAATATTCTGGGCCTTCAGGATCTGAATGCCTCGGATGTGATGATTCCGCGCGCGGATATCGTCTCGGTCAGCATGTCGGAAAGCTTTTCCGAGATTATCGCGCAGATGACGGCGGCCAATCACAGCCGGCTTCCGGTGCGGCGCGAGACCCTCGACGATATTGCCGGCATCATCCATATCAAGGACGTGTTCGCGCATCTTCATGCTGGCAAGGCGCCTGATATCGGCACGCTGTTGCGCCCGGCGCTGTTCGTGGCGCCAACCATCAGGCTTCTCGATTTGCTTCACGAAATGCGGTTGCGTCGCCGGCATCTGGCGCTGGTGGTCGATGAATTCGGCGGTGTCGACGGGCTGATCACCATCGAGGACCTTGTCGAGGAGATTGTCGGCGAGATCGAGGATGAGCATGACCAGACAGTGCAGCCGCAGATGACATTCAACGAGGATGGCACAATCCTTGCCGAGGCGCGGCTCGAGGTGAAGGAGCTTGAAACCCTGACCGGGCGGTTGCTCGAGGATGATGATCGTGACGAGATCGACACGCTTGGCGGCCTTGTCTGCGCGGTTGCCGGACGTGTGCCGGGGCGCGGCGAGGTGGTACGCCATCCGTCGGGTCTGCAGTTCGAGGTGGTCGAGGGCGATCCGCGGCGCCTGGCATTGCTGAAGATTCGCGGTGTCTCGCGTCAACTGCAAAGCGCCGGTGACTGACGCGCGCCGGCGGTGGCAGCGACTGGCCATCGCCATGCTGGCCGGCATGGTGGCGTCATTTTCCCTGCCCCCCTTTGGTCTTGTACCGCTGATCGCGGCATTGTCGGTGCCGGCGCTGATGCTCGCCCGTACCGGCGCAATGCTCGAGGCGGGTCTGATCGCCGGCGCCGCCGGTTTTGGCTGGTTTTTCGCCTCGCTGTGGTGGATCTCCCTGTCGATGGTTACGGGAGGCACAGGCCACTGGCCATTGATCCCGCTGCCGTTGCTCGGCATCCCGGCGCTTCTGGCGCTGTTCTGGCTGCCGGCGGGCCTGCTGGCGCACCGGCTTGGCCGGACTCCGGCGGGGCGATTGCTGCTGTTTGTCGCGATGCTGTCCCTTTGTGAATGGGCGCGTGGTCATGTCGCCACCGGCTTTCCCTGGAACGCGCCGGGATATCTGTTTTCGGCGCATATATCGCTGTTGCAGATTGCATCCCTTGTTGGTCTCTACGGCCTCACATTACTGGCCCTGATCTGGGCGATGGCGCCGGCGCTGTGGTGGCTTGGCTGGCGGCGGCTGGCGGTTGTCACCGTGCTGATCCTGCCGCTGGCAGCCTTTGCCGGCATGACCCGGCTTTCAAACCTGCCGACGGTATCAGACGATGCGCTGCCGAAGACGGTGCGGATTGTTCAGCCGGCGGTCCCGCAGCATGAAAAGTGGGACAGGACCAAGCGTCCCGGGCATCTTCGGACACTTACCTCGCTGTCGCGTGATACCCATCCGATCCCGCAGCTTGTGATCTGGCCCGAAACGGCCTTTGCCGGCCGCCTTGACCGCGAGGCGGCGCTGCTTCGCGAGACGGCATGGGAGGTGCTGCCGTTCGACGGGTGGTTGATCACCGGGGCTCCCAGGTTTGATGCGCAGGACCGGCTGTTCAATGCCGCCGCGCTGATCGATCCCAAAGGCCAGATCCAGGCTCTCTATGACAAGCGCCGCCTTGTGCCGTTTGGCGAATATATACCTTTTCGCCGGTTTCTGCCTTTCGCCGATGCGCTTGTCGGGCCGATCGATTTTTCACCTGCTGATGGCAACAGCTTGTTCACCCTGCCACATTACGGCCATCTGCAATTGCTGATCTGTTATGAGACCTTGTTTCCCGGGGGTGTCGTCTCGCCCGGCCCACGCCCGGACATGCTGGTCAATTTGACGAACGACGCCTGGTTCGGTCATACGCCCGGGCCCTGGCAGCATCTGGCACAGGCCCGCATGCGGGCAGTCGAGGAAGGCATCCCGATGGTTCGCGTAGCCAATACGGGTATCAGCGCCGTATTTGACGGCGCTGGCGGCAAGCTTGGTGAAATCGGTCTTGGCGAGACAGGCTTTCTGGATGTAAAACTGCCGCCGTCACTGCCGTCAACCATCTATGCACGGTGGCGTGAAACAGGCTTTCTGGTGCTGCTCGGTATGTTTGTCGCTGTCATCATCTGTCTTGACCGTGCCAGATCTATGAGGCAGTAGAGCAGAGATTTGAAATCTGGAGATAGATATGGGCCATCTTTTCACCTCTGAATCGGTTTCGGAGGGGCATCCCGACAAGCTGTGTGACCGCGTATCGGACACCGTCCTCGACCTGTTTCTGGCCGAAGAGGCGGAAGCACGTGTCGCCTGTGAAACCTTTGCCACAACCAACCGGGTGATCATTGGCGGCGAGGTTCGTGCCTCAAAGGACAAGCTTGCCGGCATTCTGGCATCGATCGAGGGTGCGGTCCGCGGCGCCGTTGCCGATATCGGCTATGAGCAGAAAGAGTTTCACCACGCGCATTTCGAATTCCAGAACTATCTTCATGAGCAATCGAGCGACATCGCGATGGGTGTCGATGAAGGTGATGCCAAGGATGAAGGTGCGGGCGATCAGGGCCTGATGTTCGGTTATGCCTGCCGCGAGACCGATGTTCTGATGCCGGCGGCGATCCATTATTCGCACCAGATCCTCAAGCGACTTGCCGAAATTCGCAAGGCAGACGCCGATTCCATTCTGGGGCCTGATTCAAAAAGCCAGATCACACTTGCTTATGATGATGATGGTCGTCCGCTTGGCGCGCACAAGATCGTGCTGTCGACCCAGCATGCCGCCGCTGCCAGTCAGGATGACATCCGCCGGCTGGTCACGCCGGTGATTGCCGATATCCTGCCCGATGGCTGGATGGTTGGCGCCGAGGATCTGCTGGTCAACCCGACCGGCAATTTTGTCATCGGCGGCCCTGATGGTGATGCCGGTCTGACCGGCCGCAAGATCATTGTCGACACCTATGGCGGCGCGGCGCCACATGGCGGCGGTGCCTTTTCGGGCAAGGACCCGACAAAGGTCGACCGTTCGGCCGCCTATGCGGCGCGCTATCTTGCCAAGAATGTTGTTGCCGCCGGCCTTGCTGAGCGGTGTACCATTCAGCTTGCCTACGCCATCGGTGTGGCGCAGCCGGTGTCGGTCTATGCGGACACGCATGGAACAGGCACCGTGGCTGATTCGCAGCTTGAAGAGGCGCTGACAGGCGCGATGCCGCTGACGCCGCGCAACATTCGCAATCATCTTGGCCTGAACAGGCCGATTTATGCACCAACCGCCGCCTATGGTCATTTTGGCCGGACCGCTGGCGAGGCTGGCGAAGGCACCTTCAGCTGGGAAGCTGTCGATCTTGCCGACAAGCTGGCCGCGTCGGTCTGATAGCAGACCACAGGTCCGGCAGCATTGCGATGACAAGGCCCGGCAGTGACAAGCATCATTCCTGCGGGCCGCATTTTTACGGGCGCCGCAAGGGGCGAAAGCTTCGCACCACTATGCAGGGGCTGCTTGACGAGCAGCTCCCGCTGCTGCGCTATGACGCGGCAAAGACGCCCTCGGCACAGTTTGGCGCACAGTTCGGCGGGCAGTCTGGCGGCCAGCCTTGCGACATCTTTCTTGAGATTGGCTTTGGCGGCGGCGAGAATCTGGCATCCATCGCGGCTGCCCGTCCGGACGCCGGCTTCATCGGTGCCGAGCCCTTTATTAATGGTGTTGCCAGCCTGCTCCGTCACATCGAGGATCGGGGTCTGTCCAATATCCGCATCTGGGATGATGATGTGCGTCTGATCCTGGGCGGCATGCCGGATGCGTGCCTTGCCGGTGCCTATGTGCTGTTCCCCGATCCCTGGCCAAAGCGTCGCCATGCGGCGCGGCGGATTCTCGCGCCGGCGGTGCTGGATGAACTGGCGCGGCTGGTCCGCCCGGAAGGCAGCCTTGTTCTGGCAAGTGATCATCCGGTGGCAAAATCCTGGCTTCTTCAAGCGGCCTGCTCGCACCCCGATTTCCGGTGGACCGCGCGCCGTCCGGAAGAATGGCGCACCCGCCCACAGGCGCTGGTGCCGACGCGATACATGAAAAAGGCGGAACGCGAGGCCCGCATCCCGAACTGGTTCCTGTTCGAGCGTCGATGTGGTTGAGCCGGCGTTCCTGCCCGGGGCCGCTTCGGCCTTGCCTTGCTGCCGGCAACCATCTATATACAGTGCAACAACATACTGTCGCTTCAGATGGTGGGCCGCTGGCCCACTTTTTTATTGCCTGAAGACCAGTGACTTTATTGTCTGAGGAGCAGTCACCGGCGATCCCGTCGGCTGGCAGTCCGGCAGATGGAAACGGAAAGATTGCAACGTGGTCGAATCACGGGTCAGTCAGATCATTGAGGATGCGGTGGAAGATCTTGGCTTCCATCTCGTCAGGGTGCGGTATTCCGGGGTGAAAACCGGTCGCAGCCAGCTTCAGATCATGGCTGAACCGAAAGAGGACCGCGAGATGACGGTCGAGGATTGCGAGCAGCTTAGCCGGCATGTGGCGGCGCTGCTGGATGTCGATGATCCGATCTCCAGCGCCTATACGCTCGAGGTCAGTTCACCGGGCATCGACCGGCCGCTGACCCGTATGGCGGATTATGAGCGTTTTGCCGGTGAACTGGCAAAACTCACACTGCGTTTCATGCGTGACGGGCGCAAGCGGTTCAACGGGCGACTTGGTGGTCTCGACGAGGATGGGAAGATCATCCTCGAAACCAGTTTTGGCAAATTCGCATTTGCCTTTGAGGAGATTGATTCCGCGCGGATCGATCCAACGGAAATTCTGGACCGTGAGGCGACCGCAAGGTCCTGAACGGCAACATCTGGACGTCCTGATGGACGCAACTGAGCAGGTAGAAAAAAATGGATACATCATCGATCCCAGGGCTTGAGCTTATCCAGGTCGCCGATGTGGTGGCCCGCGAGAAATCGATCGATCGCGAAGAGGTCATGGTAGCAATGGAAGAGGCCATCCAGAAGGCGGGCCGTGCCAAATACGGGCTGGATCGCGACATCCGCGCGATGATCGACCGGAAAAGCGGCGCCATCACCCTCGAACGCTGGATCGAGGTGGTCGAGGAGGTCGAGGATGACGCCACGCAGATGAGCGTCGAGGAAGGTGCCAAACAGGCACCGCCGCTGGCGGTTGGTGAATTCTGGCGGCAATCGCTGCCGCCTATCGAGTTTGGCCGGATCGCCGCGCAGACGGCAAAGCAGGTGATCTCGCAAAAGGTCCGCGATGCCGAGCGGGCGCGCCAGTATGAGGAATATAAGGACCGGGTTGGCGAGATCGTCGTCGGCACGGTGAAGCGCGCCGAAAGCTATTCGATCACCGTCGATCTTGGCCGCGCCGAGGCGGTGATCCGCCGTGAGGAGATGATCCCGCGCGAGAATCTGCGTCAGGGCGACCGCGTACGCGCCTACATCATCGATGTCCGCGAGGAGCCGCGCGGCCCGCAGATTTTCCTGTCGCGCGCCTGCAATGAATTCATGGCCAAGCTGTTCACCCAGGAAGTGCCGGAAATCTATGACGGCATCATCGAGATCAAGGGCGTTGCCCGCGAGGCCGGAAGCCGCGCCAAGATCACCGTGCAGTCGAATGATCCCGGGATCGATCCGGTCGGTGCCTGTGTCGGCATGCGCGGCAGCCGGGTTCAGGCGGTGGTCGGTGAATTGCAGGGCGAGAAGGTCGAGATCATTCCCTACACCGAGGACCCGGCCTCGTTTGTCGTCAATGCGCTGGCACCTGCTGAGGTGGCCAAGGTGGTGATGGATGAGGTGGCCAGCCGCATGGAGGTGGTCGTCCCGGATGATCAGCTCAGCCTTGCCATTGGCCGGCGCGGGCAGAATGTCCGCCTCGCCTCGCAGCTGTCCGGCTGGTATATCGACATCCTGACCGAGGCCGAGGAATCGGAGCGCCGGCAGGAGGAGTTCCGCACCCGTTCGGCGCGATTCATCGAGGCTCTGAACATCGATGACGTCATCGCGCATCTTCTTGTCGCCGAAGGCTTCGTTCTTCCCGAGGAGATCGCCGAAACCCCGATCGGGGAGCTGTCGACGATCCAGGGTTTTGATGAGTCGATTGCCGGGGAACTGCAGGCTCGCGCCGTCGAGTTTGTCGAGCGTGAATCTCAGCGCATCAATGAGGCACTCGATACGCTGAAGGTGTCCGAAGACCTTCGCAATTTCGAATATATCAGCCTCGGCATGATGCTGAAGCTTGCCGAGAGCGGCGTGGTCACGCTTGATGACCTGGCCGATCTCGACAGTGAAGAACTTGTCGGGATGCTGTCAGAGCACGGGCTGGAGGATGACACCGAGGCCGGTGACATCATCATGGCGGCCCGCGCCCACTGGTTCGATGACGAAGAGTCCGAAGCGGCCGAAATGCCGGCTGGTGACGCCGAGGCCGACGCCGATACCGGCGACGCGCCGGCGGCAAGCTAGCATCATGGTCCGGAGGAACGCATGGCCGAGCGCACCTGCATCCTGTCCGGCAAGAGCCTGCCACGTGACCGGCTGATCCGGTTCGTTGCCGGCCCGGAGGGCCATGCTGTCGTCGATCTGGCGGAAAAACTGCCGGGTCGCGGCGCGTGGATCGAGCTGGACGCCGACAGCCTTCGGCGTGCCGATGACAGGAAGCTTCTGAACCGGCGCATCGGTGCCGGGTTTCAGGACGCTGAAAGCGACATCACGCAGATTGCCGAGATGCTGCGGGCGCGGGCCATTGCCAGCGCCGGCATGGCGCGCCGCGCCGGCTGTCTTCTCGGCGGCGCCGGGAAGCTGGCTGCCGCCACCGATCGCTTCATCGGGTTGCTTGCCGCGCCGGATGCGTCCGAGCGGGAAATGCGGCGTCTGGGCTCGCGGCTGGATGTTGAATGGACGAGCCAGAGCCTCGCGGCCGAGGAACTTGGTCGGATCTTTGGCCGGGACAGTCTTGCCTTTGTCGGCATTCGTGCCGGCAGGGCACCAAAATTGGCGGAGACACTCCGCCTCGAGCTGACGCGCATGGAGGTCTTTTCTGTGTCTTCGGCTTGTCAGGCACGGTGATACCGGTGTATCACCGTGCGCATATGGGCGATGGGCCATGCGACCCGCATTGCGGTGCATGTCGATCGTCAGGAAAGGGTTCGTAGATGAGCGACGATAGCGGAAAATCCAAGAAGCTCAGCCTGTCCAGTGGTGGCAAGCTGACACTTGGCGGAATCGAGGCGGGGACGTTGCGTGCCAATGCTGGCGGCGGCGGACGTCGCACCGTCCAGGTTGAGGTGCGCCGCAAGCGTGCGCCTGCCGCGCCGCATCGCGCCACAACGCCAAAGGCCGAACCCGTCGCCGCGCCACCGCAGGCGGCTCCGGCCGCGCCTGTTGAAGTCGCCGAGGATCGCCTGACGGCGCAGGAACGCGCCGCCCGTGTTCGCGCGCTGCAGGAAGGCATGAAGAAGCCAGAGGCCGTGCCGGGCGATGACGCGCCGGGCGAAGACATGGATGTGGCCGTGCCGGTAGAAGGCACCGATGTCGCCGCGCCGGCAGCCGAGGCACAGCCTGAAGCGCCTGCTGAGCCGCTTAGTCCGGCCGAGGCCCGCCGTGCCGCCGAACTGGCTGAACTGAAGGAAATCGAAGCCGAGGAAGAGCGCCGCCGCGACGAAGAGGCGCGCAAACATTCCGAGGCCAACGCCCGTCGCGCTGCAGCGACGAATGTCGCCGCGCCGGCTGCGCCGTCTCCCTCCGCACCGTCACCAAATGACGGGCCCAGCCGCCGCCGCCGCCATGTCGAGGAAATTCCCTCGCGCCGGCCAGCTGCACCGCGCCGCGATGGCGCCGGCCGCAGGCAATCCGGAAAGATGACGATCACCCAGGCGCTGTCCGGAGATGAACAGCGGCGTCAGCGATCACTGGCCTCGGTTCGCCGCCAGCGTGAAAAGGCGCGGATGCGTGATGACCAGCCGCAGGTCAAGCAGGTTCGCGATGTTGTCGTTCCCGATACCATAACGGTGGCGGAATTCGCCAACCGGATGGCCGAGCGGACAGCCGATGTGGTCAAGGAGTTGATGAAGCTTGGCGTCATGGCGACGGCCGCGCAGACAATTGATGGCGAGACGGCCGAGCTTGTGGCCCAGGAATTCGGCCATCGCGTGCAGCGTGTATCCGAATCCGACGTCGAAATCGGGCTTGCGGGTGCCGAGGATGATGAGGCCAGCCTGAAGCCGCGTCCGCCGATCGTCACTGTGATGGGCCATGTCGACCACGGCAAGACAAGCCTTCTCGACGCGATCCGGCAGACTGATGTCGCGGCTGGTGAATCGGGGGGGATTACCCAGCATATCGGCGCCTATCAGATCAACACGCCGGCTGGCAACGCCATTACCTTCATCGACACGCCGGGTCACGAGGCTTTCACCGAAATGCGCTCGCGCGGGGCGAACATCACCGATATCGTCATTCTGGTCGTCGCGGCCGATGATTCGGTGATGCAGCAGACTGTCGAGGCGATCAACCACGCCAAGGCTGCCGGCTGTCCGGTGATTGTCGCGGTGAACAAATGCGACAAGCCGGACGCCGATCCAAAGCGCGTCCGCAATGATCTTCTGCAGCATGAAATCATCACCGAGGAATATGGCGGCGATGTGCTGTGTGTCGATGTGTCGGCGATCACCGGTCAGGGCCTCGACAAGCTCGAGGAAGCCATCATGCTTCAGGCCGAACTGCTGGAACTCACCGCCAATCCCGAACGCGCCGCCAGTGGTGTTGTGATCGAGGCGAAAGTCGAGCGTGGCCGCGGCTCTGTTGCCACACTTCTGGTCCAGAAGGGAACGCTGAAGCTTGGCGATATCTTTGTCATCGGCGCCGAGAGCGGCCGTGTCCGCGCGCTGCTTGATGACCGGGGCCAGAACCTGAAATCCGCCGCCCCCGGCCAGCCTGTCGAAATCCTCGGCCTGAACGGCACGCCGATGGCCGGTGACGATTGCGTTGTCGTCGAATCCGAGGCGCGGGCCCGTGAGATTGCCGAATATCGCACACGCCAGATCAAGGACCGCGAGGCGGCGCGTGGCGCGCGCGGCTCGGTCGAACAGATGCTGTCGGCGATTGCCGCCGGCGAGGCCGAGGAATTGCCGGTCGTCATCAAGACCGATGTTCACGGCTCGCTGGAAGCCATTCGTGTGGCGTTGGAAAAGCTTGGCACCGAGCAGGTGAAGGTGCGGATCCTGTCCGCCGGTGTTGGCGCGATCAGCGAATCCGATATTTCATTGTCCGCGGCATCGAATGCCATTGTCATTGCCTTCAATGTCCGTGCCATCCCGCAGGCGCGCGACCTTGCGAAGCGTGACGGGGTCGAGATCCGCTATCATTCGATCATCTATGAGCTGATCGACGAGGTGAAATCGGCGATGGGCGGTCTGCTCAGCCCGGACACGCAGGAAGACTTCATCGGCTATGCCGAAATTCGCCAGGTGTTCGGCGTTTCCAAGATCGGCAAGGTTGCCGGCTGCATGGTGACCGAAGGCATCATCAAGCGGGGCTGCAAGGTGCGCCTGCTTCGTGACAATGTCGTGATCCATGAAGGCTCGCTGAAAACGCTTCGGCGGTTCAAGGATGAGGTCAAGGAAGTCCGCGAGGGCTATGAATGTGGCATGGGTTTCGAGAATTACTCGGACATCCAGGAAAGCGACATGATCGAATGTTTCGAGCTTCGCGAAGTGGCCCGTACGCTCGACTGATCCGTCGCTGTCCGCGACAATGAGGACATTATGGCTGGAAAATCGAAGCGGGCCGCCGCCAATATGCCGTCGCAGCGCCAGCTCCGTATTGGTGAAATGCTGCGCCATGCGCTGTCGGAAATCCTGAGTCGCGACAATTTCTTCGATCCCGATCTCGACGGCGTATCGATCACCATTTCCGAGATTTCGGTCAGTCCCGACCTGTCGAATGCCCGTGTCTATACGATGCCGCTTGGCGGCGAGAACAGCGATACCGTGCTGCCGGCGTTGAATCGGCTGGCGCCGGTCCTGCAGCGCGATGTTGCAGGCCGGGTGCATTTGCGGCGTGTGCCGCGACTGAAATTCCTGCTTGATGACAGTTTTGAGAACGCGGCGCGGCTGAATATGGTCTTCAACAGCATCCGCGACGACGACTGAGATCGGGGCCGATGGCGTCGCGGAAGGGCAACCCTGTCCATGGATGGGTGATTCTCGACAAGCCGGAGGGGCTCAGCTCGTCGCGCGCTGTCGGGATTGTGCGGCGCGTCTTCACCGCCGCCAAGGCGGGGCATGGCGGCACGCTGGACCCGCTGGCCAGCGGGATCCTGCCGATCGCGCTTGGCGAGGCGACAAAGACGGTGTCCTTCGCCATGCAGGGGGCAAAGTCCTACAGCTTCACATTGAGTTTCGGCGTCCAGACAACAACCGATGACCGCGAGGGAAGCGCTGTCGCGACATCCGATGTCAGGCCGACGCGTGATGAGATTGCCGCGGTTCTGCCCCGCTTTACAGGCTGCATCCAGCAGCGCCCACCCATTTTCTCGGCGATCAAGATCGACGGCGCGCGGGCCTATGACATTGCCCGCAAGGCGGTGGCGGACGGGCTCGACACGCTTCCCGAGCTAACGCCGCGTCCGGTTGAGATCGAGCGGCTGGCACTACAGGATGTCACCGATGACAGCGCCAGCTTTCTTGTCGTCTGCGGCAAGGGCACCTATATCCGCTCGCTGGCCCGCGATATCGCGCTGGCACTTGGCAGCGCCGGACATGTCAGCCGCTTGCGGCGGCTGTCGGTGGGGCCCTTTTCCGAGGCGGACGCGATTTCGCTGGCTTTTTTGGAGGGGCTGGAGCATAGTTCCGCCGCTTTCGAGCATCTGAAGCCCGTTACGAGTGCGCTGGACGACATCCCGGCGCTTCCCGTATCGGCGGGTGAGGCGGCAAAACTCCGTCACGGTCAGACACTGCCGGCGCTTGGCCCTTCGGCCGTAGCGCGATTTCGGCAAGTGGCGGCGACCGGAACCGGGGTGGCGTTGTCCGGCGATGATCCTGTGGCGCTTGTCACGGTCAGGGCCGGCCAGTTGCAACCGCTTCGCGTTTTCAATCTATGACCTGTCGGCCCGGTGCCGTCAGGGAAACCAAAGGAGGTTTCGATGTCGATTACAAGTGAACGCACGGCCGAACTGATCAAGGAATTCGGCAATTCGGAAACAGATTCGGGCTCGGCCGCCGTGCAGGTTGCCATCCTGACCGAACGGATCGTCAACCTGACCGAACATCTGAAGACACATAAGAAGGATTTCGGGTCGCGCCGGGGCCTGCTGTCGATGGTTGGCCAGCGCCGCAATCTTCTTGACTATATCAAGAAGGGTGACGAGGGCGCCTATAAGGATCTGATCGGCCGTCTTGGACTGCGTCGCTGATCGCGTCGTATCCACAGACCACGGAAATCGAATATCAGGCCCGGTGGCGTTGCCAACCGGGCCTTTTTCATGGCCGGCATTTTGGCTGATATTTTGGCCGATATTTCTTGTTTGCTTTTTGGCCTGACGCATGTCACAACAGCGCCGAACAGGAGACCAGACAAAAACGCCGGGGCCCATAGATGATGGCGCGGGGGCCCATTAGACCGACACCGCGGACCGAGCGGCGGTCATTCCCCCAAGCACATCCACGGACCAATTTCCTGTTGCCGACGCGCGGCCACGAACGACTTGTCCATGAACGGTTTGCGCGGCGGTCATGTCCGGTTAACGGGCCCGGCATTATGATGATGAAAGAGATACACAGAGATGTTCAAAATTTTCCGCAAAGAGCTTGACTGGAACGGCACCCCGCTTGTTTTGGAAACCGGCAAGGTTGCTCGTCAGGCCGATGGCGCGGTGATGGTCAGCCTTGGCGAGACCACAGTCCTTTGTACCGCCGTGGCTGCTCACAGCCCGCGGCCGGGACAGGATTTTTTCCCGCTGACGGTCAATTACCAGGAAAAGGCCTTTGCCGCGGGCAAGATCCCCGGTGGCTTCTTCAAGCGTGAGGGCCGGCCATCCGAGAATGAAACGCTGGTCAGTCGCCTGATCGACCGTCCGATCCGGCCGCTGTTCCCCTCCTCCTTCAAATGCGAGACGCAGGTGATCTGTACCGTGCTGGCGCATGACATGGAGAACAACCCCGACATTGCCGCGATGGTTGGCGCCTCGGCGGCGCTGTGCCTGTCCGGTGTGCCGTTCTTTGGCCCGATCGCGGCGGCACGTGTCGGCTGGATTGATGACGCCTATGTCCTCAACCCGACCGTGGCGCAGATGGAGGACACCGACCTCGACCTCGTCGTTGCCGGCACGCATGAAGGCGTTCTGATGGTCGAGTCCGAGGCGCAGGAGCTGTCCGAGGAGATCATGCTCGGCGCGGTCAATTTCGGCCATGACGCGATGAAGCCGGTTCTCGACGCCATTATCGAGCTTGCCGAGAATTGTGCCAAGGAGCCGCGCGCGCTTCCCGAGGAGCCTGCCGAGGCTGCCGAAATCCAGAAGGTCATTGACGGGTTCGACAAGAAATTCGCCGCTGCCTACCAGATTGCCGACAAGTCCGAACGCCAGGCCGCGCTTGGCGAGGTCCGGACCGCGATCAAGGAAAAGCTTGGTGATGAGTATGAAGGTGTTCTCGTCGGCAGCCTGATCAAGGGCAAGGAAGCTGATGTTGTCCGTGGCTCGATCCTGAAGACCGGATCGCGAATCGATGGCCGTGACACCAAGACGGTCCGGCAGATTGTCGCCGAGGCCGGCTTCCTGCCCCGCGCCCACGGCTCGGCGCTGTTCACGCGCGGTGAGACGCAGGCGATGGTTGTCGCCACGCTCGGCACCGGCCAGGACGAGCAGATCATCGACGCGCTTGTCGGTGAGAGTCGCTCCAACTTCATGCTGCATTACAATTTCCCGCCCTACTCGGTCGGCGAGGCTGGCCGTGTCGGCTCGCCCGGTCGTCGCGAGATCGGCCATGGCAAGCTTGCCTGGCGGGCGCTTCGTCCGCTGCTGCCAAGCAAGGAGGATTTCCCCTATACGGTGCGGCTTGTCTCCGAGATCACCGAGTCGAACGGGTCATCCTCGATGGCCACTGTCTGCGGCGGTTCGCTGGCGCTGATGGATGCCGGCGTGCCGGTTGACCGCCCGGTGGCGGGCATCGCCATGGGCCTGATCAAGGAAGGTGACGATTACGCCGTGCTGTCGGATATCCTTGGTGATGAGGATCATCTCGGCGATATGGACTTCAAGGTGGCCGGGTCCGAGGCTGGCATCACCTCGCTACAGATGGACATCAAGATCACCTCGATCACGCCGGAAATCATGGAGATCGCGCTGGATCAGGCCAAGGATGGCCGCCTCCATATCCTCGACGAGATGGCGAAGGCTCTGACCACGGCCCGTGACGGCCTGGCGGACAGCGCCCCGAAGATCACCACGATGAGCATTCCGGTCGACAAGATTCGTGACATCATCGGCCCGGGTGGCAAGATCATCCGCGAGATCTGCGAGACCACCGGCGCCAAGGTCGATATCGATGATGACGGCACCGTCAAGGTGGCGGCTGTCACCGGTGCCTCCGGCGAGGCCGCTGTGGCCCGCATCCGGGACATCGTCGCCGAGCCCGAGCTTGGGGTGATCTATAACGGCACCGTCGTGAAGACCGTGGATTTTGGCGCCTTTGTCAATTTCCTCGGCGCCAAGGACGGTCTTGTCCATATCTCCGAGCTGCAGGATGGCCGGACCGAAAAGACGACCGATATCTGCAAGGAAGGCGATACGGTCAAGGTCAAGGTCATCGGTTTTGATGATCGCGGCAAGGTCAAGCTGTCGATGAAGCGCGTCGATCAGGAGACTGGCGACGATCTCGAGGCCGCCGAGGCGTAAACCGTCCCGCACCGACGAACATGCAAACGCGCGCCCTCACCGGCGCGCGTTTTTCATTCGCCGCGATACGGGTTGCGTGTCAGTCCTCGGCTTCCGGTGGTACGGCGACGGTATTGAAGCCGCCATCGACGAAATGCACCTCGCCGGTGACGCCCGATGACAGCTCGGACACCAGATACAGGCCGGACCGGCCGACCTCTGTAATATCGGGGTTACGGCGCAGCGGTGCGCTGTCCTCGGCGTGGCGGTAGATATGCCGCGCGCCGGTGATCGCCGCCCCGGCCAGTGTCTTCATCGGTCCCGCCGACAGTGCGTTGACGCGGATATTCTGCCCGCCAAGATCGACCGCCAGATAGCGCACCGAGCTTTCCAGCGCCGCCTTGGCAACGCCCATGACATTGTAGTTCGGTGAAATCCGCTGCGCGCCGATATAGCTGAGGGTCAGCAGCGCGCCGCCATCCGGCATCATGCCGCGCGCCGCCTGCGCCACCTCGGTAAAGGAGAAGGCAGACACCATCATCGTATCGATAAAATTCTGCCGGCTGGTGTTGAAATAGGCGCCCTTCAGCTCCGACTTGTCGGAAAAGGCCAGCGCATGGACAACGAAATCGATGCTGGACCAATGGCCGGCAAGCCAGTCAAAGGCACCGGCAACGCCGCCTTCCTCTGCCACGTCGCATTCGACCATCAGCTCCGATCCCACCGATTCGGCAAGCGGGCGGAGCCGCTTGCCGAACCCCTCCATCTGGTAGGTGAAGGCAAGCTCGGCCCCGGCGGCGGCGGCGGCGGCGGCGATACCCCAGGCGCTGGAGCGCTCATTGGCGACACCCATGATCAGCCCGCGTTTGCCGGCAAGAAGGCCCCCACCCATGTCAGACCTTCCGCAGCGCCAGCGTGGCGTTGGTGCCGCCGAACCCGAAGGAGTTCGACAGCGCCAGCCTGATATCGACATCATCGACCCGGCTGGTCGGCACCGGAATCTCGCCGATGGCCGGATCGGGGGTCTCGATATTTGCCGAGGCGGCGATGAAGCCTTCCTGCATCATGATCAGCGTATAGATGGCTTCCTGAACCCCGGTCGCGCCAAGCGAATGGCCGGTCAGCGACTTTGTCGAGGTGACCGTCGGCAGATAGCCGCGCGGGCCAAACACCTCGCGCACCGCGTCCAGCTCCTTGACATCGCCAACCGGTGTCGAGGTGCCATGCGCGTTGATATAGTCGACCGGCTCGGCAATCGGTGTGCCGTCGAACCCGGCCAGCGCCAGCTCCATGCAGCGCACCGCGCCCTCGCCCGATGGCGCGACCATGTCATGCCCGTCGGAATTCGCACCATAGCCGGCAATCTCGGCATAGATCTTCGCGCCGCGGGCCAGCGCATGCTCCATATCCTCGATGACGACCATGCCGCCACCACCGGCGATGACAAACCCGTCACGATCAGCGTCATAGGCGCGCGAGGCGCGTTCCGGGGTGTCGTTATATTTCGACGACATGGCGCCCATCGCGTCGAACAGCACCGACAGCGTCCAGTGAAGTTCCTCGCCGCCGCCGGCAAAGACGATGTCCTGGCTACCATTGCGAATGGCGTCGACGGCCGAGGACATGCAATGCGCCGAGGTCGAGCAGGCCGAGGTGATGGAGAAATTCAGCCCCTTGATCTTGAAGAAGGTGGCGATACAGGCCGACACGGTGGACGACATGCAGCGCGGCACCATATAGGGGCCGATACGCTTCGGGCCCTTTTCACGGGTGATGTCGAAGGCCTGCATCATATTCGCCGTCGAGGGCCCGCCGGAGCCGGCGATCAGCCCGGTGCGCGGGTTCGACACCTGATCCTCACCGAGGCCGGCATCGGCGATGGCCTGTTCCATGGCCAGCACGGCATAGGCGGCGCCATCCCCCATGAAACGAAGCTGCTTGCGGTCAATATGCTCGGCGATGTCCATCTTCACGGTGCCGTGGATCTGGCTGCGGAACCCAAGCTCGGCATAATCCGGCGCATGGACGATTCCCGAACGGCCCTCGCGAAGCGAATCCGTCACCTCGGCGACATTGTTGCCGATCGAGGATACGATACCGATACCGGTAATGGCGACGCGGCGCATGATCAGGCCTCCTCTGGCTTGAACAGGCCGACACGAATGTCATTGGCCTCGAAAACGGTCTCACCGTCACAGATGACGCGGCCATCGGCGATGCCCATGACGAGCCGCCGCATGATCACCCGCTTCATGTCGATCTCATAGCGGACAAGCTTGTTGGTCGGCAGGATCTGGCCGGTGAATTTCACCTCGCCAACCGACAGCGCGCGCCCGCGCCCCTCGCCGCCGGCCCAGCCAAGGAAAAACCCGACAAGCTGCCATAGCGCATCCATGCCAAGACAGCCCGGCATCACCGGATCGCCGTCGAAATGGCAGGGGAAGAACCACAGATCGGGGTTCAGATCGAATTCGGAGACGATCTGCCCCTTTTCATGCGCCCCGCCACTGTCATTGATCTCGGTAATCCTGTCGCACATCAGCATTGGCGGCAAAGGCAGTTGCGGGTTGCCGGGTCCGAAAAGTTCGCCCTTCGCGCAGGCGATAAGATCGTCGTAACTAAAGGCATTCTGCTGCAGTGGCGGCATGTGGTCTGTCCCCGGATGTGAAGTGAAACCAAAATCTGTGGGGCCATATGCCCGTGGGCATTCGGCAGGAAATTCGAGGCCGCCACTGGTCATTTCTCTTCCGTGACCATGCCGCCGACCGGTCCCCAAAAAAGCACGAAACCGCCCCCAAGGCCAAGGATTATTGACAAGACATGACCAAGGAAGCATGTTTCTGGACATGATGGTTGAAGTGATCGGGAAAGACAGTCACGGAAATGACGGGACGGCTCTGGCGCAGCGTCTTCGTGATGCCGGTCTGCGGCCGACGCGTCAGCGACTGCTGATTGCCGAGCTGTTGCTTGACGGCCGGCATCGCCATGTCTCGGCCGACAGTCTGGCCCGCGAGATTCGCGATACCGGCGCGCATATGGCGGGCGGCACCATCTATAACACGCTGAACCAGTTCACCGAAGCCGGGCTGCTGCGCCGCGTCACTGTCCATAATGAACATAGCGTGTTCGACACCAACACCGAACATCACCATCATTTCTATGATGATGAACGCGACCAGCTGATCGATATCCCGGCCGGCGCGGTGACGCTTGCCTCGCTTCCCGGCGCGCCAGAGGGGCATGATATCCGCTCGGTTGACGTGCTGATCCACATCTCGCCGCGGGACAGCTGACCGCCATCCGGCGCGTCGCGACCCCGGGTGAATATTGGTGGCAAGTTTCCGGGTAAAAATCCTGGGTGAATTTTCGGGAAGAAATCCTGGTGGCTGTGACAAAAATGGACAGTTTAAACTCATTCCAAACTGCTTGATTTTGCGAGCAACGCTCCATACCATCTAGGCAGGATAGTGACCCGCATGGGCGGGCAGGATGGCCGTGGTGCCAACTGGCGAAACCGAGTCGGAAAAAAGGCGGAGACAAGGATGAACGAGCAAAACAAATGCCCCGTGATGCACGGGGGGATCAAGCACACAACATTCGGTGTGCGGTCGAACCGGGATTGGTGGCCGAACCAGCTGAACCTGAAGATTCTGCATCAGAATTCGGCGCTGTCGAACCCGATGGGGCCGGCCTACAACTATGCCGAGGCCTTCAAGACAGTCGATCTCGATGTGCTGCGCCAGGAAATCTTCGCCCTGATGACCGATTCCCAGGAATGGTGGCCGGCCGATTACGGGCATTATGGCCCGCTCTTCATCCGCATGGCATGGCACAGCGCCGGCACCTATCGTACCGGTGACGGGCGTGGCGGCGCCGGGTCGGGAACGCTTCGCTTCGCGCCGCTGAACAGCTGGCCCGACAACACCAACCTCGACAAGGCACGCCGCCTGCTATGGCCGATCAAGCAGAAATATGGCGAGAGCCTGTCCTGGGCCGACCTGATGATTTTCACTGGCAACTGCGCGCTGGAATCGATGGGTTTCAAGACCTTTGGATTTTCCGGTGGCCGCGAGGACATGTGGGAGCCGGAAGAGGATATCTACTGGGGCACCGAGGACACCTGGCTTGGCGACAAGCGCTATAGTGGGGACCGCGAGCTGGAAAACCCGCTTGCCGCCGTCCAGATGGGCCTGATCTATGTCAATCCCGAAGGCCCGAACGGCAAGCCCGATCCGATGGCATCGGCCCACGACATCCGCGAGACCTTCGCCCGCATGGCGATGAATGACGAGGAAACCGTGGCGCTTGTGGCCGGCGGTCACACCTTCGGCAAATGCCATGGTGCCGGTGATGCCGGTCTTGTCGGACCGGAGCCCGAGGGTGCCAGCATTCAGGAGCAGGGCCTTGGCTGGCACAGTGATTTTGAAAGCGGCAAGGGCGTTCATGCCATCACGAGTGGCCTTGAGGGTGCCTGGACGCCGAACCCGATCAAATGGGACAATGGCTATTTCGACATGCTGTTCGGTTATGAGTGGGAGCTGACAAAGAGCCCGGCGGGTGCCTATCAGTGGACACCGACCGACGCGTCCGCCAGCAGCCTCGTTCCCGATGCGCATGATCCGGACCGTCGCCACGCGCCGATGATGGCGACAACCGACATCGCGCTTCGCACCGATCCGGCCTATCTGGAGATCTCGCGTCGGTTCCATGAAAATCTGGATGAATTCGCCGATGCCTTCGCCCGTGCCTGGTTCAAGCTGACGCATCGCGACATGGGGCCGAAATCCCGCTATGTCGGTGCCGAGGTGCCGGCCGAGGATCTGATCTGGCAGGATCCGATTCCGGCGGTGGATCATGCGCTGATCGATTCGGCCGATGTCACCGCGCTGAAGGCAAGCATCATGGATACCGGCCTGTCGGTGTCCGAGCTTGTTGGCGCGGCATGGGCCTCGGCCGCGACCTATCGTGGGTCGGACAAGCGAGGCGGCGCCAATGGCGGGCGCATCCGTCTGGCCCCGCAGCGCGACTGGGACGTCAATCAGCCGGCGCAGCTCGACAAGGTGCTGACCGCGCTTGAAGGCGTTCAGGCCGGCTTCAACGGCTCCGCCAGCGGTGGCAAGAAGGTGTCGATGGCCGATCTGATCGTGCTTGGCGGCTGCGCCGCGATCGAGGCCGCCGCCGCCAAGGCAGGCCACAAGATCGAGGTGCCGTTCACCCCGGGCCGCACGGACGCGCTTCAGGAGCAGACGGATATCGAGTCCTTCGCCGTTCTCGAACCGCTGGCCGATGGCTTCCGCAACTATCTGCAGGCGGATTTTGCTGTCTCGGCCGAGGAGCTGCTTCTCGACAAGGCGCAGCTGATGACGCTGTCGGCGCCGGAAATGACGGCGCTGGTAGGCGGCATGCGTGTCCTGAACGCGAATGCCGACTCGCAGCATGGCGTGTTCACTGACCGGCCCGAGACGCTGAGTGCCGACTTCTTCGTCAACCTGCTCGACATGGGTACCGAATGGAAGCCGGCCTCGGCCGCCGAGGAGGTGTTCGAAGGCCGTGACCGCGCCAGCGGTGAGGTCAAATGGACAGGCACACGTGTCGATCTGGTGTTCGGGTCGAACTCACAGCTTCGCGCTCTGTCCGAGGTCTATGCAGGCGCCGGTGCCGAGGGTCGGTTTGTTGCCGACTTCGTCGCGGCCTGGGCCAAGGTGATGGAGCTCGACAGGTTCGACGTCGCCTGACGTCTGAGATTGTCTGAATATTTTCAGGACGGCGCCGCGGCATGATCGCGGCGCCGTTTTCTGTTCCGAAGCTTCGATACGGGATTGAATACGCGTTGAATAAGGGGTTGAGGCTGGGATT
>CBFHRT010000002.1:0-36662 GCA_965658285.1 Puniceispirillaceae bacterium (SeqCode)
GATCACCTGGATGAGTCTGGACAGGAACCTGTTGAGATCTGTCATCGGTTCAGGTTCCGACGGCAAATATCGACATCAGCAGGAAGCCGCCGGCGATCATGGTGATCCAGTAAACCGGCTTCGGTATGTTCATCCGCTTTGCCGCCCGCGTATAGAGGATCAGGAAGGCGAGGATGGCGACCGGCGCGATATATGTCCAGATGTCGTTCATGGGTGTTTACGTCACCAGTAACAGAAGGGCCAGCAGCGCCAGTTCCAGCAGGATGAATTCCATCACATTCGGGCATCGAGAATCATCACGTCAGTCATGGCGTTTCACGTCATGTGCATCTGTGCATTGGTGGCCACGCCGGAAGGCTTTTTGGTGCCGCCGCGAATATGGCTGTCGATGGCGGCGGCCTCACTGTCACTCACCACGAGGCCCAGCTTGCTGCGCCGCCACAGGAAGTCGGCCCCGGTCGTGACCCATTCATGCGCCACCACCCAATCCAGTTCGGCCGCGGTGATTGTGCCGCCGAAATGCCTGCCGGCCGCGTCCAACGTCGTCGCCGTGCCGAAGATCTCGAACGCGTCGGTGCCATAGGCGCGGATCAGGCGGCGCGCCCAGTCAGCATCAAGGAACGGGTGCTGTTGGCGCAGATCGGTGATCAGTGCCCCGACCTCTGCCACAGCGAAATCACCACCGGGCAGCGGCGCGCCCGCCGTCCAGGCACCATGATTGTTGTCGAGACGCGGGGCGATATGGGCCATCGCCGCTTCGGCAAGCTTGCGATAGGTGGTGATCTTGCCGCCAAAAATGTTCAGCAGCGGCGCACTGCCAGCCTGGCCGTCACCGTCATCTGTCTTCAGCACATAATCGCGCGTCGCCGCCGTCGCCGAACCGGCGCCGTCATCATAAAGCGGCCGCACACCGGAAAACCGCCAGACAATGTCATCCCGGGTCAGCTTTCTGGCAAAATACTGCGAGGCGAAATCAAGCAGATAGTCGCTTTCCTCATCGGTGCAGACCGGCGGCGTGTCGGCATCGGGGTGGTCCTTGTCGGTGGTGCCGATCAGCGTGAAACTGCCTTCATAGGGAATGGCGAAGATGATCCGCCCGTCGGTTCCCTGCAGGAAATAACTCCTGTCATGATCAAACAGCCGCCTTGTCACAATGTGGCTGCCGCGGACAAGCCGGACATGATCGCCGGAATTCTGTCCGACGACGCCCTTGATGATGTTTTCGGCCCAGGGTCCGGACGCGTTGACCAGCATGCGTGCGCGGACCTGCCATTCCTCTGCCCCGTTATGAAGCGTGATCACCCAGATGCCAGCCTCGCGGTGCGCACTGACAACGCGGGTTCGTGGCATGATCGTCGCGCCATTGCGCATGGCATCGCGGGCATTCAGCACGACAAGCCGGGAATCCTCGATCCAGCAATCGGAATATTCAAATGCCCTGATGAAATCCGGCTTCAGCGCATCGCCGGCGCCATCGGTGCGAAGGTCCAGCGTTTTCGTGCCGGGAAGCAAATCGCGGCCGCCAAGATGATCATAAAGGAACAGGCCCAGCCTGATCAGCCAGGCCGGCCGCCGTCCCTTCATCCAGGGCATGATGGTCGAGACGATCCGCGATACCGGGGTGGCGCTTTCAAACCGCATATCGGGTTTGTAGGGAAGCACAAAGCGCATCGGCCATGAGATATGCGGCATCGCGCGAAGCAGCGTTTCGCGCTCGATGAGCGACTCGCGCACCAGCCTGAATTCAAGATATTCAAGATAGCGCAACCCGCCATGAAACAGCTTTGTCGAGGCCGATGAGGTCGCCGAGCCGAGATCATTCATCTCGGCAAGCCCGACATTCAGTCCACGCCCCGCCGCATCACGCGCAATACCGCAGCCATTCACCCCGCCGCCGATGATGAAAAGGTCGAAATCCTGAATGTTTCCCGTGTCGGCCATTTATCCCGCGTCATGAGACATGATAATTTGCGTGTGTTCAGCGTTCGCCAGATGGCGGCAGTCCTTCCCTTCAGGGCGTGTAATCCACAGTCGGCTTGCCAGTCTCAAGCCAGCCGTTGATGCCGTCCGAAAGATGCGTCACATTGGTGAATCCCAGCTGTTCAATCAGCGCGTTGCCAAGGCCGCTCGTGCGGTTGCCAGACCGGCAATACAGCATGATCGGCGTGTCAGGCGAAGGGGCCAGCGATCTGAAACTGTCAAGGAAATCCGGATCGACGCGCCCACTTGCCTGAAAGGCCGTCACCGTCGCGGCACCTTCGATGATACCGGTGTCGCGCCATTCATCCTCGCGCCGGATGTCGATGATCACGACGCCGTCCTTCTGCGCCTGCAACAGCGCCTCCGGTGTCGCCTCGCCTAGCGTGACCGGGGTGCTGACATCCAGCAGTTCGATCTCGAAGACCAGCGTTGCGTTTGGTGGGATCACACCGCCCGCACCGGCGGCGCCATAGCCAAGTTCCGGCGGGATGGTCAGGCGGCGTGTCTCACCAATCTTCATGCCGGTGACACCCTGTTCCCAGCCCCGGATGACCTGGCCGGCACCGATGGTGAAGGCGAAAGGCTGGCCGCGCGGACGTGAGGCGTCAAACACCTCGCCATCCTCAAGGCGGCCTTCATAATGGACGCTCACCCTGGTGCCGGATTCGGCCACCGCGCCGTCGCCCTCGGTGATGGTTTCGATTTGCAGATCGGCCGCCATGGCTGTTTTCCCCATAATAAGACACGCCAGAAGAGCCAGGCGAAGAAGCCAGTTTTTCATATCCGGTACCCTGTCCATCGCGCATTCCAACGGCGCACGCTCAGATGTGAGATGGTCCGATGCCATATCGCCACGCCGGCCTGTGCTACCTGTTCGCGAGTTATATACTACCGCTTGGCGGATAATGACAGTCCCGCGCTATCAAAATCGACGGTAAGGCGGGTGTTTCGGCGGCGCCGGATCGTCCGCATTGCGATGCCCACAAGCTATGGCATGCTGCGGATAAGACTGGCCTGATTTCTGGGCCGAAATGTTCGGCCTGAGATGCCGGTGCTAGTCGTGCAGGATGGCGAAACACGCGCCCTGCGCCTCATGCGTCATGGTGATACCGTTCTCGCTTGTCGATTTGCTGCGATGTTCTTCCTGCTGGGCGAGATTGGCCTCGAACGCGGCCTTCGATGTGAAGATACTGACCGACCCGTGCGTCTGGCTGTCAATCTCGAACCAGTAGATATTCACCAGATTCGGGTTGTCGCGCCATTGTGACTGCACCTCGCGCATCCGCGCCTTGTCCATGTCGGCAGGATGCTTCCAGATGGTCGAAACTACGTAGTTCATGATCGTCCTCCCTTTCGTGTGGTGGCATGCGTTGGTCGTGTCATTCCTCGGGTTGGTCCGGCGTCTCGTCACCCCAGATCCAGTTGATGATGAAATGCAGGATTACCGCCGGCCCCAGATACAGCGCCGCCAGCGTGATCTGGGTGGTCAGTTCGGCAGCGCCGGCCTGCGCCTTGGCGCTGAGGAACACGGCGGCGGCATAGGTCAGGATGATGGCAAGGCGGCGGCGGTTCTTCATGCGATGTTCCTCAACGGACCCGGTCAGCCATCCGGGCCGTCGGGTTTATTATGCAATGGCTCTAATTAAGCCTGTCACAATCCCGCATGTCCAGATCTGTCGTATGCACTTGCGGGTTACTGCGATGCCGCCATTCGCCGCCTGATTGACAGGCTGGCAATCCCGGCCAGTGCCAGCCCGGCCGGGTACAGCAGCGAGGCCAGCCCCTCGGCGACCAGCAATCCGGCCACGACAAGCATGGCAAGGGCCGCGACCGCCCGGTCGAACCGGTGGCGGGCATGCCGGAACAGCGCAACCCCGGCCAGACCATAGAGGATGAAGAAATTCTGCCCGGCGATGGCCAGCATGGCTTCGATGTCCAGCAATCCCATGCTGTCAGCCGCCAGCACCAGAAGAATGGCAAGGCTTGTCAGCGCCACTGACGATACCGGCGCGCCGGCCGTGTTCAGCCCCAGACGGACAAACAGATGCCCCTCGCGGCTGAGCGCGAAGACCATGCGCGACACGGCCCAGATCGCGCCGATCAGATTGGCCGTGATGACAAGGGTGGCGATGGCGGCCATGACGACGCCGCCCGCCGCACCGAGCCGCGCACCTAGAATGTCAACGAACACCGCCTCATGCGAGGTGATATCGGGCGCCGTCTGGGCAAGGAACACCATCGCCAGATACAGCGCGCTGGCGACGGCGAAGGACAGCAGCATGGCGCGCGGGAAATCACGTTTCGGATTGCGGAATTCCTCCGACAGCCCGGCAGCCACTTCCCAGCCGGTGAAGGCGAAGAAGATCATCATGAAGGGCGCCAGAATAAGGGGCAGACTGATATCGGGAACCGGCGCGATCCTTGTCGTCGCGGTCGCCCAGTCAATGCCGGCCATGCCAATGCCGATAATGACCAGCAGCACGATCAGGATGGCCGAGGCGATAAATGTCGACAGTCTGGCCGCCATGTCCGGCGAGGTGGTCAGGACCAGCGCGGCCAGAACGACGATCCCGCTGGCGATGGCCGCCGGCGCGCCGCCGGTGATGGCGGTCACATAATGCCCGGCTGTCAGCGCAATGGCGGGCAGCCCGAATGCCACGGCGCCAAGAAAGATCAGCGACGCCGCCAGATAGCCGGCATCGCCAAAGGCCATTTTGACAAAATGCGCAATCCCGCCGGCGTCAGGATGGCGGCCGCCGAGAATGACGAAAACCAGCAGAAGCGGCATCGCGGCGATGGCACAGACAAGCCATGCCCACAGCGCCTGGTCACCGGCCACCGCGACGGTCAGCCCGGGCAGGGCCAGCAGGCCGGCACCGACGACGATGTTCAGCATCAGCCCGGTGCCGCGCAACACGGTGAGCGTCGGTTTCAGGTCTGTCACATGCAACTCCGCGGCAGGACGGCTTTATCGCGATCAGGGATTATACAGCCGGTTAAGCCATGCCGCCGATCATGAAGTCACCGGATCATGTTTTGGGCAGATCACCCGTCACGGCGCGGTACATCTCGGTATGGTCGGCGCCGTCGCCAAGCGCGGCCAGCCCGCCGCGAAGCTGGGCCAGTACCGCCGCGCTCACCTCGCCATCATGGCCGGCATCGGCCAGTAATGAGATGGCGATCGACACATCCTTTTCCATCAGCGCCAGCGCGAAGCCGGAATCATAACTGCCGCTGAGAACGAATTTGTCGATCTTCACCTGCGTGGTGTTGTTGCGGCCGGTCGACCCGTTGATCACCTCAAGAAAACGGTCCGGCGCGATGCCGCGTTCGCTGGCGGTCGCCAGCGCCTGAAAACTGGCGATCAGGCCGGCTGCCGACACATAATTGTTCAGCGCCTTCATCGCATGGCCGCATCCGGCCGGGCCCAGATGGACGGCATTTCCCATGCAGGACAGCACCGGCAGGGCGGTTGCAAAGGCGGTCTCACTGCCACCCGCCATGATTGTCAATGCGGCCGTGCGGGCCCGCGCCACGCCGCCTGATACCGGCGCGTCGACAAAATCAAGGCCGGTTTCCGACAGGCGACGGGCCAGCGCGAGGCTGTCATCGGGATGCGCGGATGACATGTCGATGAAGCGCGCCCGGCATCCGGCGGTGATCAGCCGGTCGGCCACTGCCGTAACCGTCGCGCCATCGGGCAGCATGGTGATGATGACATCACTGCCGGCAAGGTCATCCAGCGATCGGGTGAAGGCGAGGCCGGCGGGAATCTCCGCCGGTTCGATCAGGTCATGGCCGGTGACCCGCCAGTCGTCACGAAGCAGGTGAGGGGCCATGACGAGCCCCATCTGCCCAAGCCCGACAAATCCAATTTTCACGGGGTCGCCCTCCAGTCAGTGATGGGGTTGTGTGGCGTCTTCAGGCAACAGCCGCACCGTCGCCGGTCCATCTTGCTGTCATGTCGAAAGCGCCGTCATAGCCGAACAGCGCCGCCGCCCCGCCGGTATGGATAAACATTACCCGCTGGCCGGCGGTGAAATCGCCGCCGCGGATCATGTCGATCAATCCGGCCGCCGCCTTCGCCGAATAGACCGGATCCAGCAGAATGCCCTCATATTCGGCGAACAGCGCGATGGCTTCGAGACAGCCCGGCGTCGGGATGCCGTAGCCGTCACCGACATAATCGCAATTAGCGGTGACATCGCCGCGTGATACCGCGTCGGGGCAGCCAAGCTTCCCGGCTGTTGCCGCCGCCAGCGAAAAGACATTTTCCTCCTGCTTTGCCTGCGGTGCGCGCACCCCGATCCCCAGCAGCGGGATATTGGCGTTCATCGCGGCAAGGCCGGCGACAAGGCCGGCCTGCGTGCCGGCGCTGCCGGTGGCGTGAACGATATGGTCGATGACCAGTCTGGATTCATTCAGCTGCGTCAGCATTTCCAGTGCGGCATTGACATAGCCAAGCGCACCGGTCGGATTCGAGCCACCGCCGGGAATGGTATAGACCTTGGCGCCCGACTTGCGACGTTCGGCTGCCACAGCCTCCATCACGGCGTTCATGTCACCGCCCGAGGGGCGCATTTCGGTTGTCGCGCCATGAAGGTGGTCCAGCAGCACATTGCCATTATGATTGTAATTATGCGCGTCAGATCCGGTGCGGTCTTCAAGCAGGATATGGCATCCGAGGCCCAGCCGCGCCGCCGCGGCGGCGGTCTGGCGGGCATGGTTCGACTGCGTCGCGCCCTGCGTCATCACCATCTCGGCGCCCTCCGCCATTGCCTCGGCCATCAGGAATTCCAGCTTGCGTGTCTTGTTGCCACCGGTCGAAAGGCCGGTGCAGTCATCCCGCTTGATCCAGATTTCCGGCCCCCCAAGCGCCGCCGACAGGCGTGGCAGCGGTTCGATCGGGGTGGGAAGATGTGCCAGCGATATACGGGGAAAACGGGCCAGATCCATAATACTAGTTCCTCTCCAGGGAAGCGGCGAAGTCACGAACAGCTTCGATAAAAGGTCTGTCGGCGGCAAATCCCAGGCGCGCCGCACGCGCGCTCTGTGCCGCTGTGGGCCATCCTGACACGATCCGCTCGATTGCTTCATCGCGCGCAAAACTCAGCCGCGCCACCGCCGCCGCGCCGCCAACCTCGCGCAGCGCCTCGACCATCTCGCCGACCGTCACCGAAATGCCGGGCAGATTCAGACCCAATGGCGCCCCCCAGCGCGCATCATCAATCGACATGGCGTGGATCAACCCGTCCACCGCGCCCTTGGGCGAATTCAGGACGACGCGGAGCCCGGTATCCACGGGAACATTGGCGCTCTCGCCCTGCAACGGCTCGCGAATCATGCCGGACAGGAAGCTGCTTGCCGCGGCGTTCGGCCTGCCGGGGCGCACGCTGACCGTCATCAGCCGCACCGAGCGTGACGAGATCATCCCGCGCCGTGCCAGATCGGCATAGAATTCCTCCAGCATCAGCTTTTGCGCGCCATAGCTGTTCTGCGGCGTCGGGCGGGTGCTGTCGGTGATCAGATCGGCAAGGGGCATGTCCGGCGTGCCGCCATAGATGGCAAGCGAGCTTGAGAAGACCAGCATCGGCCTGTGGGGCGCGGCGGCGAGGCAGCGGCCAAGCGCGATGCCGGCAAACAGATTGGCGTTCAGCCCCAGATCGAGATCGGCCTCGCATTCGCCGCTGACGGCGCTGGCAAGATGGATCACGACATCGGCGCCGGTAAAAATCTCCGGGCGGTCGGCAATCAGCGCGCCAAGATCGCCCCTGATCCATTCCGGATCATCGCTGGCCTCATCCGGAATATTCTGGTCGATAAGGGTTCGGGTGCCAATTGTTCGTGATGTGCCGCCGATCGTGACCGTCGCGCCGCTGGTCAGCCGCGATGCCAGCCGACTCCCGATAAAGCCGTTGGCGCCGGTGATCACGATTGAAGTCATGCCGGTTGAAGTCATGCCGGTTGAAGTCATGCCGGTTGAAGTCATGCTGTCTCCGTCCCGCGCCACGGGCACGCCCGATCAGCTATGGTTTCATCCATTCTCTGCTGCAGCGTGCTGCGCCGGTGGCAAACCGGGTGGCACAAGTCAGCCATGTCCGGACAGTATCCAGCCTGCGCCGCATGGCTGCAAGTCTGAACCGGCGTCATGGTCCGCGGTGCGGCGGTCAGGCGGCGTTCAGCGCCTGTTCCAGATCGGCCTTCAGATCCGCGACATCCTCAAGACCAATGGACAGGCGGATGCTGCCATCGGCAATGCCCATCGCCGCCCGGTCACCGGCGCTGATGCTGCTGTGGGTGGTCGAGCCGGGATGGCAGGCAAGCGTCTTGGAATCACCCAGATTGTTCGAGATGTCGATCAGCTGCAGGCTGTTCAGCACCCGAAAGGCGGCCTCTCGCCCGCCGGCAAGGGTGAAGGCGACAAGCGAGCCACCATTCGACATCTGGCGCTGTGCCAGCGCGTATTGCGGGTGACTTGCCAGCCCCGGATAGCGCAGCGCGGTGATATCCGTTCGCGTTTCAAGCCATCGCGCCAGATCAAGGGCGGTGGCCGCCTGACGCTCGACGCGCAGCGACAGCGTCTCCAGCGATTTCAGAAGCACCCAGGCATTGAAGGGGCTGATTGACGGGCCGGTCTGGCGATAGAATTTCAGCATCCGGTCCTTGATGAACGCCTCGCTGGCGAGAACCGCGCCGCCAAGCACGCGCCCCTGGCCGTCAATATGCTTTGTCGCCGAATAGATGACGATGTCGGCACCAAGCTGCAGCGGATGCTGCGCGATCGGGGTGGCGAAGACATTGTCGATGATGACCTTGGCACCGGCCGCATGCGCCATCTCGGCGACAGCCTCGATATCGACAAGGTCCAGCATCGGGTTCGAGGGCGACTCGAAGAACACCAGCTTTGCCGGCGTCGCCAGCGCGGCGCGCCACTGGTCAAGGTCGGTGCCGTCGACAAATTCGGTGGTGATGCCCCAGCGCGGCAGGATGTCATGAAGGATGGCATAACAGGCGCCGAACAGGGCGCGGCTGGCAACGACACGGTCGCCGGTATCCAGCTGGCACGCCAGCGCCGCAAAGACGCCGGCCATGCCGGTGCCGGTGGCAAGGCACGCCTCGGCCCCTTCAAGCGCGGCAAGCCGGTCCTGAAGCATGGTCACGGTCGGGTTGCCATAGCGCGAATAGACATAGCGGTCGGCCTCGCCGGCAAACGCGGCGGCGGCTTCCTCGGCGCTGTCATAGACATAGCCGGAATTCAGAAACAGCGCTTCGCTTGTTTCCTGGAATTCAGTTCGTTTAAGCCCGCCACGAACAAGTTTTGTATCGCGGTGGTATTCGTCAGTCATCCTCGCGGTCTCCATCACCAATCATGGTGTCCGGCAGGATCACTGCCTGGCCGCAATAGCGCTCGCCATTGCTGACCACCATTACCGGATTGCCATAAAGCTCATATCCCTCGGCCAGCGCGTCGCTCACTTTCTGGCAGAAGGCTGACTCGTCAGGCCCGGTCAGAAAACGATATGTCTTGTTCATTGGTCTTCCAATCTCACTCATCACAAAAGTGCTCACGCATCACATTATTGGAAACTGGCCTCGAAACGGGCTCGGAAAATGACCCGGAAAGCAATCTGGTCATAAGCGCCCGGGCCAGTGCGGTTTGTTACACCAGCTAAATGAAAAAGAAAATAACGCTTTAACCGTACCGGTTTAACCCTTTGGTAACTTCGACTGGGTTACGATGTCCGCGGTTTCTCGTTTCCGTCATCTTTTCGGTCTGTCTCCCCCCGTTCTTCGTCGGGTGGTCGGCCCATCTCTGAAACTGTCGAACATATGACGCAACAGGCGTGGTCATGGCGTGGTGGGGGCTCGTCAGATTGCGCGTCTCAACAAAGAGAATTCTCAAAGGGAGAGACTCAATGAAAAAGTTCACACGTAAAGGTGTGGCCATCACGGCATCGCTTGCCATGGTCGGCATGGCTGGCATGACGGCAACCGCGCAGGCGGCAGATGCGGTGAATGTCGCCTTTTTCCTCGAATGGGCGACGCCGAACCAGATCGCCAAGGTCGACAAGGTCTATGACGAGGCGATGGGGGTCGATGTCAACTGGACCGATTTCCTGACCGGTGTGCAGATGACGGAGGCCATGCTGGCTGGTGATATCGACATTGCCTATTCGCAGGGGCTAGCCCCTTTCGTGACGGCGATTCAGCAGGGTGCTCCATTGAAAATGGTCGGAATCGCTGTCGTTTACGAGGCGAATGACTGTTTCGTCCGGAACGATCTCGGCATCACCTCGGCGAACGCTTCTGAACTTGAAGGCAAGACTGTCGCCGTGCCGCTCAACACCATGGCTGATTTCGCCTTCAAGAAGTACATGTCGGCGCTCGATATCGACATATCGACAATGACGATTGTTGATCAGGTGCCGGCGGATGGTGCTGTCGCCCTGGCCGAGGGCTTGGTTGATATGGCCTGTATCTTTGGCGGCGCGTCGTCCAGCGCGGCGGGTGAGGTTGGTACGCCGATCATGACCGCGCAACAAAAGGAAGATGCTGGCATCTTCTCTTTCGACGTTATTTCGGTAACTGAAGCATTCGCCGTTCAGAATCCCGGCCTGCTCCGCACCTTCCTTGAAGTGACCGATGAAGCCAATCAGGCATGGACAGGTTCAAGCGCGCAAATTCGCAAGGTGGCGGCGGATGCTGGCATGGATGTTGAGGACACAATGGCTCAGATGGCGAGTTTCGAGTTTCCCAGCACGGCGGACCAGCTGACCAAATATTTCAGCAAGGATGGGTTGGCTGCGTCCGGTGCCGAATCGATCGGCCTTACGTTCAAGGCACCCGGCGCCTGGAATGTCGATGAGAAGATCAAACGGGTCATCACCGGCGAGTTTCTCGAATAGTCCGGCATATTTCGCCTGACGATATTCCGCCTGATGAATTTTTGGCCGATGAAATTTCGGCTTATGCCGGGCCTTTTGGTGTCCGGCAGGACAAAATCCAGAACAGGGTCCGCGTGGCGGGCCCTGTCACTCCCTTTCATTGAAAGAAGGCGGGTGCCATGTCCGACCTGATCTGCCGTGACCTCTGCATGACGTTTCATGATGAAACGACTGGAACCAGGGTCGAAGCTCTGAAGAACATCAATTTCCAGCTCAAGCAGGGTGAAATCCTCACCGTGCTGGGGCCGTCCGGTTGTGGCAAGACAACGCTTCTCAACATGATTGCCGGTTTCCTCGTGCCGACAGATGGCGAGTTGACACTGGCCGGTGTTGATATCGAGGGTCCCGGAGCGGAGCGCGGTATGGTGTTCCAGCAGGGTGCGCTGTTCGAATGGCTGACCGTCGCGCGCAATGTCGATTTCGGCCTTCGCATGCGCGGCGAGGATGGTGCCAGATCGACCGACAAGGTCAATGGCTGGCTGGACACTGTCGGTCTGCAGGGGTTTGGCGACACGCCGACCTATCAATTGTCAGGCGGCATGCAACAGCGCGTGGCGCTGGCGCGCTGTCTGGTCAATGACCCCTCGGTCATCCTGATGGACGAACCGCTTGGCGCGCTTGACGCGCTGACCCGCGAGAAGATGCAGTCGCTGATCCTTGAGCTGTGGAAGAAGACCGGCAAGACCATCATCGTCATCACGCACTCTGTCGAGGAGGCGCTTCTCCTTGGCGAAAGGCTGTTCGTGATGGCGCCGCGGCCCGGACGAATCCACCGCGAATATAATCTGCCATTTGCCGAGATGGGGCTCACCCGCTCGCTCCGCGAGATCAAGCAGGAACCGGAATTTTCCAGTATCCGGGAGGAAATACTGACCATGATCTGGGATATGGAAGAGGAGATCATGGGCAATGTTTGAATGGCTCTCCGACAACCGCGCGATCTTCGCGCTCATCACCATCATCGGGCTTGTCATCGCCTTTGTCTGGTCGATCAAGATCGGCGTCGAGCAGACCCGCCTTCGCGCCAAGGACGAGGTGTTTGGCGATCCGGAACGGACCAAGGGTGGCTGGTACTGGGCTGTTTGCGGTGTGTCCGCGCTGATGCTTGTCTGGTTCTACTATTCCTGGGGGACGGCGCGCGCCGTCTTTCCGACAGCCGCCAATGAGCTGTGCCAGATAGCGAAGATTGACGAATCGATGGCGCCGATCACCGCGGCGCTGCCGATCCGCTCGCGCTATCTGAAATCAACGACGCTTGTGGTGCGCAATACCGAACAGCTGACGGCGCTGGAAGCGAGCATGCCGCTCGATGTTCTCGGGCGCACCGAAATCATCCAGTTTGAAACGATCATCGCGCAGACACGGCAGTTGATCCTGATCCTGTCCAGCCCGGATGCGGTCAGCGATGCCGCGCTGGCCGAACTGACGGATGTCGAGGGCCGGCTGCTCGAATTGTCCGAACTTCTTGATGCCGGTTCAGCAGAAATGCTGCCAACCGCCGAGGCGCTGGCGCAGCCGAAATGGGGAACCTCCGAGGTTGAAATCCCGGTCCTGCCGATGACGCCGCGCGGTGTGATGTTCGATAGGGTCAGTGGCGATCTGGTGCCGATTGCCGAGCAGTTCCTGCAGATCCGCAACATGTCGCCAGAGGTGGAATCGCTGATTGCCTCGACGGCCGGATTGATTGCGGCCATCAAGGCAGCGGAACCGCAGCAACGGCTTGATGAGGCTGGCGCCAAGCAGCGCAACGCCTATATCAAGGCGCTGGAACGAATTTTCAGGCGGATCGATGACGCAACGATCTTCCCGGCCGCCTCGATGGCCGGTGTCGAACAGGCGGTCGACACGCTTTATGGTTCGGTGCGCCGCGCCAAGGGCGGGCTTGGTTTTGTCGAAGCGGTGTTTTTCCCGGGACCCGGTGTCGTCAAGTCGCGAACCCAATGTACCGAGCAGGGGTCGGGCCGCTGGTTGCCAAAGCCAAGCGATGTTGTGGCGACCTTCTCAACCCTTGCCAATCCGGACATTGCCGGTGGTGGCGGCTATAAGGGGACCACCTTGCTGTGGTGGAAATGGCTGCCGGTGGCGAATGTCGTCGATTTTCTCGTCGCCGACGGGCTGGTCGACATGCTGCCGGGTCGTTATGGAACGCATAGTGATGACGGCGTCTTCCTGCCGAACTACAAGGACCATCTGCTGGCCTTCGCGCAGGGTGATGTCTATCTCGGCGCGGTGCCGATGCTTGATGGTCATATCTGGGATTCGATGTTCCGCGTTCTGGTGGCGATGTCGCTGGGAATCCTGCTTGGCGTCCCGCTCGGCATCTATATGGGGGTCTCGCGTTTCTTCAAATCCTTCTTCGACCCGATGATCGAGTTGTACCGGCCTGTGCCGCCATTGGCCTGGGCACCGCTGATCCTGACGATTTTCGGCATTCAGGATGATGGCAAGATCTTCCTGCTATTCATGGTGGCCTTTGCCATCATGGTGATCTCGGCACGGACCGGCGCCTCGGGAACGCAGCTGTCGAAGATACGCGCCTCGCACTCGCTCGGTGCAACGAACGGCCAGATCCTGCGCCATGTCATCCTGCCGAACGCGCTGCCGGAAATTCTGACCGGGGTGCGGATTGCCATCGGTGTCTGCTGGGGAACACTCGTTGCGGCCGAAATGCTGGCCGGCACGACCGGTATCGGCTTTATCGAGAATGTGGCGCGAACGGTCTCGGACTATGAGTTGATCTGGGTAACGATCCTGATCATGGGGCTGCTGGGGCTGTTGTTCGACCTTGCCATGCGCTGGGTGATCGGACAGCTGATCCCGTGGCGTGGCAAGGGCTAGGTGCGGGATTAGGTGCGGGTGTGGGTGCGGCTATAGAAGGCCGGTGGCGATCAGCCGTGCGCCCATGATCAGAAAGGCGACCAGCACGATCTGACGGAACCTGTCCTGCGAGACACGGTCACGCAGGATCTCGCCAATCCGGAATCCTGTCAGCGTCATCAGCAGACCAAGAAGCGATTTCACGATCACCGGCCCGGTGATCAGGCCGGAGATGACCAGCCCGGCGCCAAGCGGCAGGCAGCCGGCAAGGAACAGGAACCCGGTGGTGCCGATGAACATGTCCTTCGGGGTGTTGCGCGCCATCAGATACATCGCCACCGGCGGTGACCAGATGGAGGACAGCCCCCCAAGCACGCCCGAAACAACACCGACGCCAAGCTGCCAGCCGCGCCCCGGTCCGACCGGCAGTGACAGCCCGAACAACAGATTGAGCGAAAAGATCACCATCGCCACGCCGATGGCGACGGTCAGCAGGGCGGTCGGATAGTCATTGATGAACAGCGAGGTCAGGAAGATGCTGACAAAAATTGCGCCGGCGAACCATTTATAGGTGGCGGCAATCTCGCGTTTGTTCCGCGCCCGGCCAAACTGGAACATGTTGCTGAACAGGATCGGCAGCCACAGCAGCGAGATCGCCTCGGTTGGCGGGAAGATCAGCGTCAGCAGCCCCATGGCGGCGGCGGGAAGCCCGATGCCGAGGAACCCCTTGACGATTCCGGCAAAAACAAAGATCCCGCAGATGCTGGCGATCAGCAGCGGGTCGAGGCTTGGCAGAAGGGCCTGCAGGGACAGTGCGTTCACCCGGCAAGTATCGCATCAACGATCATCATACACCAGACCATGAAGTTTCAGGCGCTGGACCTTGCCTGACGGACCTTTCGGCAGATCGTCGAGAACATGGATACGGTCCGGTGACTTGAACTTGCCAAGGCGCGATACGCAATGCGCCAGCAATGTCGCCTCATCGGCGATCTTGCCGGGTTTGTGGCGGATGCAGGCCTCGACCCGCTGGCCATACTGGTTGCACGACACCGCGAATGCCGCCGCCTCGAGGATGCTGTCATGCTCGAGAAGCACCTCATCGACCTCGCGCGGGGCGATATTCTCGCCGCCCTTGATGATCAGCTCCTTGATCCGCCCGGTGACAAAGACGAAGCCGTCCTCGTCCATATGACCAAGATCACCGGTGCGAAGCCATCCGTCGCCGGTGATTGTCTTGGCTGTTTCCTCGGGCTGGTTCAGATAGCCCTGCATCACATTGGCGCCGCGCACCAGGATCTCGCCGGTGACACCGCGCGCCACTTCCTGCTGGGCGTCATCCCCGATGATGATTTCGTTGCCGACAGCGACGCCGGGCGAGCCGATCTTGCGCGTGGCTGGCGGCATCGGATTCGAGAGGATCTGCGCACCGGTTTCAGTCAGCCCCATGGTTTCGATGATCGGGATGCCGAAACGTTCTTCGAAGCGGCGGTGGATTTCCGGTGACAGCGGTGCCGAGGCTGAGCGTGAGAAGCGCAGCCGGTCGCGGTCGATCTGCGGCGGCGTGTCGTCATTCAGAAGATAGGCAAACAATGTCGGAACGGCACTGAACCAGCTGACATGACTGTCATGAACCTGTTGCCAGAAGGCGCGCACCGAAAAGCGGTAGGGCATGACAAGCCCGCCGCCCGACATCAATGTTCCCATCACCGTCACGCACAGCCCGTTGATGTGATAGATCGGCAGCACGCACATGCCTGTATCATCGCGGCCAACGCCATGACCATCGACCACATTCATGCCGGCGGCCATCAGATTGGCATGGCTGAGAATAACACCCTTCGGATTGCCGGTGGTGCCGGAAGTGTACATCAGAAGCCCGGCACTGGCGGCATCCGGCGTGGTGCGCGGCGTTGCTGCGGGCGCCGGTCCGTCCGGCCACTCCGGGCCATTGTCGGGGTCCAGCCTGATGATCGTCACGGCGTGGTCAATGCTGGCCAGCGCCTCGTCGATCAGCTGCCTCTGGTCATCGGTGCACAGGATTACCCGGGCCCCCGAATGCGCAATGACATAGGACATTACGCGGGCGCCGGCGACAAGGTTCAGAGGCGTGGCAAGATAGCCGCCGGCAGTGATGCCGGTGAAGCACAGCGTCGACCAGATGGAATTCTGCGCCGCAACGGCGATCGGCGCTCCGTCGGCAAGCCCAAGCATATCAAGCTGGCAGGCAATTTCGCGTGACCGTGCCGCCGCTTCGGCCCAGCTGACCGTATCGCCCGTATCAGGCGAAATCAGCCATACCGCATCGCCAGCGGCTGCCGCGTTGGCGTCGAGTTGCGCCGCGATGCTCTGTATCATTTGCCGTGATCTTCCCAGTAATCGCCGAAAATCTCGTCAAGTGACGGCTTGCGCTCGGCGATAGTGCGCACGATACGAACCTGATTCACGAAATGCCGCCAGTTCAGGTTCTCGTCAATGGAATTGCCACCCCAGCTGCCACATCCCATCGACAGCGAGAAGGGCATGCCATTGTTGAAAAAGCCGCCATTGGCGAAACAATGTGCCTGGTTGACAATCACCCGGCAGGTGCGCGCCTCCATGGCCAGCCGGCGGGCGCGGCCATCATCGCCTGAATGCAGGCCAAGCGAATGCCCGGCCCCCATGACATTCTGAATCGCGATGGCCTTGTTCATCGCCTCGTCGAAATCACCGGCCCGGTGAAGGGCCAGGAACAGCGCCATCTTCTCGCCTGTCATCGGGTGATCCGCGCCGATATGCTGCTGCGGTGCGACAAGGAACCTCGTGCCTTCGGGCGCGCTGCCAGCAAGACCGGTTTCGGTCAGCACAATATCGATATCCTTGGCCAGCAGGCGCGGTGCCAGCCTGCCATGATGCCAGTGCATGGATTCAAGGCTTGCGGCCTCGGCGTCATCGAGGAGATACCCTCCCTCGGCGGCCAGCGCCGCGACCAGCTCGTCATAAACCGAATCAACGGCGATCACCGCATTCTCTGACGAGCAGGAGGTGGCGTTGTCGAACGTCTTCGAAGCGGCGATTTTCGCTGCCGCTTCGGCGATATCGGCGGTTTCATCGACGATGGTCACGACATTGCCGGCGCCGACACCAATGGCCGGGGTCCCGGATGAATAGCCGGCCCGCACATTGGCCTGCGATCCGGTGACAAGTACCATGTCGGCAAGCTGCATCAGACGTTCGGTCTTCGGCTTTGATGGGGGTGTCGGCACCATCTGGACCAGCCCGTCAGGCAATCCAAGCGCGGCAAGTGCCGGATGGATATGCTCAAGCAGGGCCAGCAGCGGCTTTACGCCCTTTGGCGACGGCGCGAGGATGATCGCGTTGCCGGTCTTCAGCGCGTTGATCATATTGTTGACCGGGGTCGCCAGCGGGTTCGTCGATGGCACGATGGCGGCGACAACGCCCTTTGGCCGCAGGAAGGTCGACAGGCCAAGTTCGGTGTCATCCTCGATATGGCCAAAGGCGGTGACACCCTTGATGTCACGCATCAGCCCGAGGGTCTTGTTGTGGTTCTTGCGCACCTTGTCATCGGCATTGCCAAGGCCGGTTTCGGCAACGGCGAATGCGGCAAGGCGGCGGTTGCGTTCCGGTTCCATCAGGCACCAGGCGACCGCCTGGCAGGCACGATCGAAAAGCGCCTGCGATCCCATGGCTTCATAGGCTGCCTGGGCGTCGCGGGCATGGGCGACAAGTTCGTCTATGGATTCGTCTACAGCTTTGTCTGTTTTGGCGATGTCATCTGACACGGCGCGTCCTTTCCGGGGCCGGCCTGCTTAGGCGTTATTCGAGGGTGATGAAAACGCTCTATACACGCCGGCGGCCAGTGTCAATGCACCTGCCGCAATCAGGATTGAGCAGATCGGGCGCGAGAAATAGGTGCCCATATCGTAATGCACCATCTGCATGCCCTGGGCGAAATTCTGCTCGCCGATCTTGCCGAGGATCAATCCAAGGACAATGCCCGGAATCGAATAGCCCGTGCGGCGCAACAGGAAGCCCAGAATGCCAGCCCCGAACATCACCATCACGTCCAGCACGAGGCCGCGGCTGATATAGGCGCCAATGGTGGCAAGCAGCAGAATCAGCGGCGCCAGGAACTGGAACGGGATCTTCAGCAGATAAAGGATGGTCTTGGTTTCGATCAGGCCGATGAACAGGATCGACAGATTCGCATAGAACATCGCCGCGAAGACAATCCAGATCAGATCGGGTGAATTATAGAAGACCAGCGGCCCGGGTTCGAGATCATGCATCTGGAACACGGCCACCATCATCGCCGTCAGCGCACCGCCCGGCAGGCCAAGCGCCAGCAGCGGGATCATCGCCGCGCCGGTGGCGGCGTTGTTGGCGGTCTCTGACGAGATCACCCCTTCCAGCTTGCCCTTGCCGAATTCTTCCTTGTTCTTTGACCAGCGCACCGCCTCGCCATAGCCCATGAAGGCCGCCAGCGTCGCGCCGATACCGGGAAGAATGCCGCAGAAGAAGCCGACAAGGATCGACCTTAAAACGGCAAATTTGTGCATCCAGAGTTCAAGGACGGTGGGGAAGGACATGCCGACCTTCGGGGCATCGAACTGGCCTGTCGCCTTCTTCTCCGCCTGCACAAAGATCTCCGACACCGCGAAGAAGCCGAGGATCGCCGGCACAAACGCAATGCCGGCGGCAAGATCGGTGAAGCCGAAATTGTAGCGGTTGATACCGCCGACCGGGTCCTGGCCGACGGTCGCGATAAGAAGGCCGAGGAGAACCGACATCCAGCCTTTCCAGATTGTCCGGCCACCAACCGACGAGGCAACGGCGAGACCAAAGAAGACAAGCGCGAAGATTTCCGGCGGGCCGATATTGCGGATGGCCCAGTTGGCCAGCGGTTCGGTTGCCGCCATCATCACCAGCGCCGATGCCACACCGCCGATGGCCGAACATAGCACCGCGGCGCCAACGGCCTTGCCGGACTGACCCTTGCGGGTCATCGGATAGCCGTCAAAGGCGGTTGGTGCGTTTTCCGGCGCGCCGGGGATGTTGAACAGGATCGCCGTGATGGCGCCGCCATAGGTGCCTGTGCAGTAGATAACCGCGAACAGCATCACCCCCTGGGCCGGCTCCAGATCGGCTGTGAAGGGAAGCAGGATAGCCGCCAGGGTCAGCATGCTGACCCCGGGGATGGCACCGAACAGCATGCCGCCAACGACCCCGAATACGAAGATCGCGATGGTAAAGGGATCGCCAAAGAGGGCAGCGGTGCCGGCGAGGAAATTTTCCACCATGTGCGTTACCAGAGCCTTTGCAGCTGGGTGTTCATTTTCAGGATGAACCCGCTGAAATCATAAAAGGGAGACACGTTGCCCTGAGGCAGGGGGGCATTGAGCGTGACGACGAACAGGCCAAGCAGGATGGCATAGATCAGAATCGTGATGCTGATGACCCATTTCCACCGGCGTTCGCCAAACAACCAGATGACGGCGGCGATGAAGAATGGCGCCGCCGAATACATGCCAACCGGCTTCAAAAGATAGGCAAACAGGAAGGGTGTAAACAGGATCGCGACAATCTTGGCGAGGGTGGCGGGGTTGCTGTAATCGGTTGGCGACTCATCGGTCTCGGCAATGCCGACGCGACCTTTCTGAATGGCCGAGCCATGCTTGAAATGGTGGTACAGATTGCCAAGCGTCACCAGCATCAGCAGCAGCAATATAACGCGCGGCCAACCGGTGGCACCAAACTTATAGATCTCGATCGGCTGGTTGAATTCGAAGGTATAGCCGAAAAAAATGACCGCGATCAGCGACCAGACAGCAGTCTCGATCATGTGTGATTTACCGAGCTGACCCAACGATCTCTCCCTCAATCAAACCCTGACAGTCAGGCTGTCGATATAATGTATCAAACTGGAGATGGCGTGCCCCCGGCGCCAAAGGCATCCGGGGGCACTGCAATGTAGAAGGACAGGCCTATTTCACATCCATGCCCATCGACTTGTACACGTCGCGGTACTGGGCGATGGAACGGGTGATCAGGTCACGGGCACCGGCGGTGTCGCGATAGCTGTCGATCACGTTCATGAACTTCGACTCGTTGAACGCCTGATAGCTGCCCTCGCAATAGCCGCGCTGGAACGCCCATTGCAGCCACTCAACGCGGTCAGCCGGGGCGTCTTTATGGACATAGAAGCCACGGAAACGAAGCAGCGGGTCGAAATCCATGCCCATCTCACGGTGCGTCGGCACATCGGCAAAGACCGACGGGCGTTCATCAAAGATCGTCAGGATCGGCTTGAAGTTGCCGGCATCCAGGAACTTGCGAACATCGCCAGGCTGCTCGAACAGCGCATCGACCTGGCCGCCAAGAAGCGCGCCATAGCGCGGGGCGCCCTTGTCAAACGAGATCTGCTGGATTTCCATGCCGGTCGCGTCGGTGATGAACTTCATCGTGACACGCTCCATCGAGCCTTCCTTGGAGACGTTGGCGATCGTCGCCTTGCCGCCCTGGGCCTTCACCCATGCGACGAACGACTCCCAGTCATCATAGCGGGTCTCGTTGGTCCGGATATAGATCTGCGAGAAGGTGACCTGCGAGATCACCAGCGGGATCAGATCCTCGGCCGGGTTTGGCCGCGATGAGTCAAGCGCATGCGCCGACGAGGCATCGTCGATATGTTCAAGAACATTATAGCCATCGGCTGGTGAGGTCATATAGGCGGTCATGCCGACCGTGCCCGAACCGCCGGGCTTGTGGTCCCGGTTGATGGCAACGCCGGTCAGACCGGTAACGCCCTCGGCCATCGCCGCGGCAACCTGACCCGAACCACCGGCCGGGCCGTAAGGCACGATCATGGTCAGCGCCCGCTCGGGAAAGCCGCCAGGCTTGTCCATCGAGGCTTCCGTGACCTTGCATTCAAATGCGTTGGCTGTGCCGCCGACCGCCATTATCATGGTGGCAGCTACGCCAATACCGAAAAGTTTTTTCATTGGTTTCCTCCGAATTTGTGCCGTCAATGCCTTGTCCCCCAGACGACAGACACAAGTATGACCATCATTTCCCACCGAGGAAAAGCCAAAAAAACGATCATCGTGTGATGCCGGTGCAGGATATGGCGTGGTGAAATGTCACGGCGTTGTAACATTTGGCGCGACAATTGACGCTACATTTGGCGCTAAGCCGGCCGCGTTTAACCGAGGCGCGAGCTCAGCAGCAGGCTGGTATCGGTTTCCTTGATGCCGGGAATCTGGCGAAGGCGGGAAATCGCCGTGTCAAAGGTCTCCAGCGTCTGCGTCTGGATTTCGGCGGCGAGGTCCCAGCGTCCGTTGGTGGTGAACAACCGGGCAATCTCGGGCATGCTGGACAGCTTCCTGATCGCCGATTCTTCCTCGTTCGCCTCGACATTGATCATGATCCAGCCCGATACATTATGTCGGAACTCCTCGGCGCCGAGCGTGACCGTGTAGCCGGTGATGACGCCGGACTGCTCCATCTTCTTGATATGGGAATCGATGGTGACGCGCGACGCGCCAAGCTCGTGCGCCATCTGGGTAACTGACATGCGGGCATTGCGCTTCAACAGGGCAATGATGCTGGCATCAATATCATTCATTGGCAAAATCCTCACCCGATGCCCCCATCACAGGCAAAAGGGGGATGATTGGATGTCAGTATTTATTCAGTTAGTGCTAATTTAAAAGAATGTGATCAGAAAATAAAGCTGTGACTTGTCAATTTGCCAGCAGCTTCATCGCGTTCTGTCATAAGGTTTCGTTTTCCCGCTCCCGCTCATTCGACCAGGGCGCGCACGGTTTCGATGGTATCGGCCTCGCCGGCAGGCTTGTCCCAGCGGATCCGGCTGATCCGGGGAAAACGCAGGGCGATGCCTGATTTGTGGCGCGGGCTGTCATGCGCGCTGTCAAAGGCAAGCTCGACAACAAGCCGCTTTTCCACCTCGCGCACCGGCCCGAACCGGTTTGTGGTGTTGGTGCGAACCCATTTGTCGAGCTCGCGAAGCTCATCATCGGTAAAGCCGGAATAGGCCTTGCCAACCGGCACGATTTCATTGCCGCGCCAGATCCCGAAGGTGAAATCGGAATAGAAGGAGCTTCGCCGGCCATGTCCGCGCTGCGCATACATCATCACGGTGTCGATCATCCGTGGCTCGCGTTTCCATTTGAACCACGGTCCCTTTGGCCTGCCGGCGACATAGGGGCTTTGCCGGTCCTTGATCATCAAGCCTTCATAGCCGTGGATTTCAGCCCCTTCGATGCGCAGGCGCGCCAGATCCTGCCAGCTTGCGAAGGGCAGGATTTCGGACAGGTCCAGCCTGTCACCTTCATATCGCTGCATCCAGTTCTCAAGGCGGTGGCGGCGTGATGCCAGAGGCAGATCGCGAAGATCCTCATCCCCGTCGAACAGCATGTCATAGACCCGCACAAAGGCCGGCAGATCGCGAAGATGCGTTTTTGCCGGTGTCTTGCGGTTGAGCCGCTGCTGCAGGCTGTTGAAGGCAAGCGGGCGGAAATCATGGCCAACCAGCAATTCACCGTCGAGGACGGCATGCCCGTTCAGCGCCGCGGTAAGGTCGGGAAAGGCAGCGGACACATCATCGCCTGTCCGCGAGAAAATGCGCCGGCTCTCGCCATCAAAGACAAGCTGCACACGGATGCCGTCCCATTTCCATTCGGCCTGATAGTCGTCGGCGACAAGCCTGTCGAAATCACGCGCCTCGTCGATCGGGTTCGCCAGCATCATCGGATGGAAAATGCGGCCCGGCTGGATGCGCGGCGGTGCGGCTTTGCCGTCCAGCCAGGCGAACAGGTCGGTATAGGGGACCTCCAGCCCATGCCAGATTTTCTCGATCTCCGCCAGATCCTGCCCGCCATAGGCTGCCAGCGCGGTTTTTGCCAGACGCGAAGATACGCCGACACGCAACCCGCCCGTCGCCAGCTTGATCATCGCCCAGCGCTCCGACGGTGTCGCGCTGTCGAGATGCGCCGCAATGTGCCCGGCGACATCCGCTTTCGAGCGCGCCTCGATATCGGTGATGAAATCGGCGACGCCGGGAAGCGTCATGGCGTCGGCGCTGTCGGCCGGGAGCGGCCATATCAACGAGATTGTCTCGGCCAGATCGCCAACATAATCATAGGACAACAGGAACAGTTCGGGATCGACCCGGTCCATCGCCAGCTGTCGCAGCGCGCCGGCCTTCAGGTTGGACAGGGTCAGATCGCGTGTGATGGCGGCCAGTGCGAAACCGCGGTCGGGATCCGGTGTCGTCTGGAAATACCGCGCCATGGCCGCGATCTTGGCGTTGCGCGACGGGGTGAGGACGAGCGTCTCCAGCAAGGCGGCAAAGCGTTTCATTCGCCGGCATCCTCCTCGCGGCCCTGCATATAGAGCGGTTCGGCCTGCAACCCGCGTGACCGGCACCAATGCACCAGCGCGTCCTCGCGGCCATGCGTGACCCAGATGGTGTCGGCGCCTGTCGCCGCGATGGTATCGGTCAGCTCGTTCCAGTCGGCATGATCGGAGATCACCAGTGGCAGTTCCACACCGCTCTGCTTGGCGCGCTGTTTGATCGTCATCCAGCCGGAGGCCTGGCAGACCACCGGGTCGGGCAGGCGGCGTGACCAGCGATCACGAAGCGCCGCGGGAGGGGCGATAACGATATGCCCGGGAAAGGAGGCCTTGTCGCGGTCCAGCGCCTTTTGCAGATTGCCGAGATCAACCCCCTGGCTGGCATAATAGGCGCACAGTTTTTCCTGCGCGCCATGAAGGAAGATCGGCGCGTCATGGCCGGCTTCGCGGATCAGCCTGATCACCCGCTGCGCCTTGCCAAGCGCATAGGCGCCGATGACATGGCAGCGCTCCGGCTGTGCCTCGACAGAGGCCAGGAGCCGGGCGATTTCCGGCCCCGGGTCGGGGTGCTGGAACACCGGCAGGCCGAAGGTTGCCTCGGTGACGAACAGATCACAGGGCACAAGCTCGAAGGGCTGCGCGGTGCTGTCGGCATGCGTCTTGTAGTCGCCGGTGACGACGGCGACGCGGCCCTGATAGGCGAGCCTGACCTGCGCACTGCCAAGAATATGGCCGGCCGGAAACAGGGTGATCGTTACCGGCCCGTCGACAAGCGGTGTGCCGAACTCCAGCGCCTGGAATGATCCGGCGCAATTCGCGCCATAACGCTGTTTCATGATGTCGATGGTCTGCGGTGTCGCCAGCACATGATCATGCCCCGGCCTGGCATGGTCGGCATGGCCATGCGTGATGATCGCACGTTTCACCGGACGCGCCGGGTCGATATAGGCGTCGATCGGCTCTATATAGAGCTCATGGTTCAACCAGGTCATGATATTCAATATAGGGATGTGCCGGCGCGCCTCCAGTCCCACCCGCTGACAGAATGGCTTCGGGACCGCGGCTGGGACTGGTTCGATCATCAGGTCGCGGCGGCGGAACATGCGCTGGCGCGGCGTGATGTGATTGTCTTTGCGCCGACCGGTGCCGGCAAGACGCTTGCCGGCTTCCTGCCATCCTTTCTCGACATCGATGAACGCGGTTCCACCGGCCAGTTGCACACGCTCTATATCTCGCCGTTGAAGGCGCTGGCGGTCGATGTGCATCGCAATATCGCGGCACCGGTCGAGGCGCTGAACCTGCCGGTCAGTTTCGAGACGCGTACCGGAGATACCCCGCAGGCGCGGCGCCAGCGGCAGAAGAAGAAACCGCCCGATTTCCTGATGACGACGCCGGAATCGCTGGCGCTGCTGCTGTCCTACGAGGATGCTGGCGCCTATTTCAGCGGCCTTCGCTTCATTATTATCGATGAGCTTCACGCTTTTTTCGACAACAAGCGCGGCGATCTTCTGAGCCTCAATCTGGCCCGCCTTGCGACGCTGGCCCCGCAGGCGCGGCGGATCGGCCTGTCCGCGACGATCGACCGGCCGAAGCTGGCGCGCGACTGGCTGTGCCGGCGCGGCGGCAAGATCGTCACTGTGCCGCAGGCGGTGGCGCCGGTGATCGATATTCTGCAAACCGAGAACCGCATCCCCTGGTCCGGGCATATGGCGCGGCACGCGCTGGATGAGGTTTACGCCCAGATTGCCGGGTCGCGGATGAGCGTTGTGTTCGTGAATACCCGCGCACAGGCGGAATTCGTCTTTCAACGCCTGTGGCAACTGAATGACCGCAATCTCAGGATCGCGGTGCATCACGGCTCGCTGGAGCGCGAGCTGCGCCGCAAGGTTGAGGCGCGGATGGCCGAGGGCGGTCTTGACTGCGTGGTGGCGACAAGCTCGCTCGACCTTGGTCTTGACTGGGCGAATGTCGATCTTGTCATACAGGTCGGCGCGCCGAAGGGGGTCAGCCGCCTGCTGCAGCGTGTCGGGCGGGCCAATCACCGACTGAATGAACCAAGCCGCGCCATTCTGGTGCCGACCAACAGGTTCGAATATCTGGAATGCGTCGCCGCGCAGACCGAGATCGCCCATAACAGGCTGGACGGTGCGACCTTCCGGCGTGGCGGGTTCGATGTGCTGGCGCAGCATGTGTTCGGGGTGGCCTGCAGCGGCGCCTTCGACCCTGACGCGCTCTATGATGAGGTGATCCGCGCCGCCCCCTATGCCGATATCGGACGTCAGGAGTTCGATGAGGTGGTGGGCTTTGTTGCCAATGGCGGCTACGCGCTGGCGGCCTATCCGCAATATAACCGGCTGGCGACACTGAAGGACGGCATGGTGGCGCTTCGGGAGGCGCGGATGGCGCGGCAATACCGGATGAATATCGGCACCATCGTTGAATCGCCGATGATGAAGGTAAAGCTCCGCAACCGCACGCTTGGCAGCATCGAGGAGAATTTCGTCGTCAATCTGTCACCCGGCGACACCTTCCTGTTCGGCGGACAGGTGCTGACCTATGAAGGCATCAGCAATGCCGCCGTCATGGTCTCGAAGGCGAAAGGCGGCGAGGCGCAAATCCCGAGCTATGGCGGCGGACGACTACCGCTGTCGAGCAATCTGTCGCTTGCCGTTCGGCAGTTGATCGGCAGCCGCGGCGACTGGGCCGGGCTCCCCGACCAGATCCGTGACTGGCTGGCGCTGCATGGTGACCGGTCGGCGCTTCCCGATGCGAAGACGCTGCTTGTCGAGATTTTCCCGCACCGCAAGCGCTACCATACCGTCATCTACAGCTTTGCCGGCCGCAACGCCAACCAGACGCTCGGCTTCCTGTTGTTGCGGCGGATGAAACGCGCCGGGCTGCGGCCGTTGGGCTTCTCGATGACCGACTATGCGCTCGCGGTCTGGTCGCTGAGTCCACCGGAGGAGGTGGAAAGTCTGCTGGACCCCGACATCATGACCGAGGAATTCGAGGAATGGTTGCAGGACACACCACTCCTGAAGCGCCTGTTTCGGGACACGGCGATCATCTCCGGGCTGGTCGAACGCCGGCATCCGGGGCAGGTGAAGACAGGGCGCCAGATCCTGTTCAGTTCGGACCTGATCTATGATGTGCTGCGACGCCACGAGCCTGACCATATCCTGCTGAAGGCGGTGCGGCGCGACGCCATGCAGGGGTTGATCGACGCCGGCCGACTGGCCGAGACATTGCAGGAATTCGCCGGCAACATTGTCTGTCGGCATCTGGATATGATATCGCCCATGGCGGTGCCGGTGATCATGCAGATCGCCCGCGAGAATACCGTTCACAGTGACGATGGCGATGCCTTGCTGTCGGACATGGAAGAGGAGATCATCCGCGCCGCCAATGTCGAATCGATCCACTGAATTCGCCGGACACGGCTTTGATCTGCACCCGTCGGGCGCGCTGCTCTGGCGCGACGCGTCGTTGCTGGTTGTTGGCGATCTGCATCTGGAGAAGGCCAGCTCCTACCACCGCTCCGGGCAGTTCCTGCCGCCCTACGACACGGCACAGACGCTGGCAAGACTTGGCGAGGTTCTGACGGAGCTGGCGCCGCGCCGGCTGCTGTTTCTTGGCGATGTGTTCCATGACGGGACAGCGTGGGCGCGCATGTCACCCCGGGACAGGCAAACGCTGTCCGACATCGCCGGTGCGCATGAAACGATCTGGGTCGAGGGCAATCATGACCAGAGCTTCGTGCCGCCGGGCCATAGCGCCTGCACCCTTCATGAGGAAGGCGGGATCATCTTCCGGCACATCATGGACGAGGCCGACCCGCGCCCCGAGATCAGTGCGCATTACCACCCCGCCGGTGTTGTCAGCCATCGCGGCGCGCGTCTCAGGCGGCCCTGTTTCGTGCAGGCGGCAACGCGTCTGGTGGTGCCGGCCTTTGGCGTGCTGACAGGGGGGCTGGACTGCCGGGACGCGGCGCTGGCGGCTCTCCACGGCAAGGCGACCAGGCTGTTTCTCCTCGGCGCGGACAGTGTCTTCGCCGCCCCACCCGGACTGGCCCCCGACCCCGGCCGGCGGCAGCGGCGACGTGGCAGCGGATAGCGCCTACAGATCGTCGATGGCCTTGCGCAGCTGCGGAGCGATCGGCGCGCCAGCGGGAAGACGCGCATACAGATCCTCCCACAGGGCGCGGGCGCGGTCCGTATCGCCAGCCAGCCGTGCGAAATGTCCCCTGATATAGATGCTTTCCGGCCGGTCCGGGTTGATCGCCTCGATGCGCTCAAGAAGCCGCTGCGATGCGGTGGCAAAGCCGGTCTCGAGGCGCGCCACAACCATATGTTCCAGCGCCGACAGCTGCGCGTCGATATCACCTGGGATGGCGTCGGCAAGGCCGATCAAGGCCGCCTGGGTATCTTCCACCCGGTCAAGCACCTGATAGGCCCGGACAAGTCTTCGCCAGCCTTCAACATCCCCCGGTTCCTCTTCCAGCCGTGCGGCAAGCCCCTCGACCATCCCCGCGATCATCGCTGCGCGCTCATCCTCGCTCATCGCGGCGGCCTCGGCGACGGCGTCCGCATCCGGCCCCGGGGTGATGACATTCGGGGTGATATCGTCAGGATCAATCCCGCCGGTGCGCGCCGCGTCGGCGATATTCTCGGCCAGCAATGTCATCCACGGCGCATCCGGCGGTGACAGCACCTCCAGCCGCCGCCAGATCCCCACGGCGGCGGCGTAATCCTCATCCTGATAGGCGGCAAGGCCCGACAGGTACAGCGCCCTTGGTTCTGCCGGATGGGTGGCCAGAATCTCGGCAATCAGCTCGCGGGCCGGAATCGTGACCTGGCCGTCGGCGGCGCGGGCCATCGCCTCGGCACGCATGGCGCGAATGGCCGGATCGCCATCTGTCAGCCTTTCGGCCTGTTCGAGAGCCATGATCTCGGTGGCGCTGTCGGTGCCAGCCGCTGCCATCGCAAGCCGCAGCCAGGCACCGACATCATCGGGCGTTTCCGCTGCCCCGGCGCGGGCCGCCTGCAACGCCGTGTCGCGATCGTTTGCGGCCGCCTCCGCCTTGGTGGCGGCGGCGGCAATCTCGGCCCCGCGATCGGCCAGCGGGCGTGCCGGCAGATCGGCGCGGCCAAGCACCAGATACAGGCCGAGGCTGGCCGCCATCACGAGGCTGCCAAGCGCCAGCGCCACACGCCGGTCAATGCTGGCGGCAGGTGAGGCGGCGTCAGCCTCATCATCCGGAACCATCGCCGCGTCATCCTGGCGCCGCCGCCGCCCGGCCAGCATGATCGCCGCTCCGCCAAGAAGAATGACAATGGGTGCGCCCCACAGGATATAGGTGCCAGGCGAGACCGGCGGGTTGAGAAGCACGTAATCGCCATAGGTTTCGCGTATCGCGGCCAGGATGTCGGCGTCGCTGGCGCCTGTCGCCAGCTGCTTGCGCACCTCGATGCGCAGGTCACGCGCCAGTTCGGCATCGGAATCGTCGATCGACTGGTTCTGGCAGACAAGACAGCGAAGCTGTTTCGACAGCGTCCGTGCCCGTGATTCCAGCGCCGGATCGGCCAGCATTTCCTCTGGCGTGACCGCCGCTGCCGGTGGTGGCGGCGCCAGCACCACCGCCAGCATCACCGCCAGCATCACCAATGCCAGACCCGTTCTCAGATAATGTGATGGCCAGCCGGTCATGGCAGTGTGCGGATCGCCGGCCACAGCACTTCGTCAAGCACGCGGCGGTCGATCGGGCCGGCATGGCGCAGCAGAATGGTGCCATCGGCGCCAACAAGAAAGGTCTCCGGTACCCCGTAGACACCCCATTTCATGCCGGCGTCACCATCACGGTCGATGCCGATGGCGGCGAACGGGTTGCCATAATCGGCGAGGAACCGGCGCGAATCCTCGGGCCGGTCCTTGTAGGCGATTCCCATGATCGGGATCTCCTCGGCCAGCAGCGCCAATGCCGGTGCCTCGGCCCGGCAGGGCGCGCACCAGCTGGCAAAGACATTGACAAGAAAGGCCCGGCCGGTGAAGTCGCGCGCTGAAACGCCGCGTCCCTCGTCAATAAGGCTGGGCAGCATCATGGCCGGTGCGGGTTTGCCGACCATCGCCGAGGGAAGCTGCGACATATCGCGATCACCGCGCAGGGTCGCCATCAGCGCGGCGGTCGCGAACGCCGCCAGAATCAGGAATCCGGCAAGCGGGATGATGAAGGACAGTCGAAACCGTCCTGCCCTGCTGCTATCGGTTTTGCTCATGTCGCCGTCCGGACGCTGCCGGCAAGTGCCGCCGGCTGTCGCTGCCGGCGGCCGAGTGCGGCCAGCGCGCCGCCGATGGCCATCAGCCCGGCGCCGGCCCATATCCAGCTGACAAAGGGTTTGCGATAGAGCCTTAGTGTATAGCCGTCGGTGGCGTTACCATCGCCAAGAACGGCATAATCGTCTCCGCCAAGGCGTGGCCGGATGGCGGCCTCGGTCGTTGTCTGGCGTTCGGCGTTGTAGAAACGCTTCTCCGGCGTCATGAAGGCGATGATATCGGTGCCCTCGCGAAGTTCGATAATGGCGGTCTCGGTAACATAATTCGGCCCCTGACGCGCCTCGACAGCGCGCAGCGTCATCGTCTTGCCGGCGACGTCGACGCTGTCTCCCGGCAGGGCGCGCACAATCACCTCGGTCTGGAACAGTCCGTTGCCAAGGGCGCCGACAAGAAACACCACCATGCCGGCATGGGCCGTCCACATGCCCCAGACCGGCAGTGGCAGCGCCGATGCACGTGTCCCAACGCCGCCCCGCCACGGCTTCAGACGGTGCAGGATGTCGCCGGAGATGGCCAGCGCCAGCCACCCCAGCAGACCAAGCCCGGCAAGACCGGCGGCGCTTATGCCCTGAGCCAGTATTGCGCCGCCGCCAATGACGAGGCACGCCCCGCCAGCCGCCATTCCAAGGCTGACACGAAGAGAGGGCAGGGTGCCACGCCGCCACGCCGTCAACGGTCCCAGCGCCATCGCCAGTACCAGACCAGCCATGATCGGGTTGAAGGTGGCGTCGAAATAGGGCGGCCCGACGGTAATCCGTGCGCCGCTCACCATCTCCAGTGCCAGCGGATAGAAGGTGCCGACCAGCACCACCACGGTGGCCGCGGTCAACAGGAAGTTGTTCAGGATCAGACCGCTTTCACGGCTGATCAGGGCATGGTCGTGACGGCTGGCAAGCTGGGGACCGCGAATGGCGAACAACAGCAAGGGCACGCCGATGGCGGCAAGAAGAATGCCGAGGATGAAGACGCCGCGCGCCGGGTCACTGGCAAAGCTGTGGACCGAGGTCAGAAGGCCCGAGCGGACGATAAAGGTGCCGACAAGCGACAGCGAGAAGGCGAGGATCGCCAGCAGGACGGTCCAGCTTTTCAGGCGGTCACGCTGTTCCACGACAATGGTCGAATGGAGAAGCGCCGTCGCCGCAAGCCACGGCATCAGCGAGGCGTTTTCCACCGGGTCCCAGAACCACCATCCACCCCAGCCAAGCTCGTAATAGGCCCACCAGCTGCCAAGCGCGATACCGGCTGTCAGCGCGCACCAGGCGGCCGAGACCCAGGGCCTGACATGGCGTGCCCAGGCGCGGTCGATGCGGCCTTCGATCAGACCGGCGACGGCAAAGGCGAAAGCGAGCGACAGGCCGACATACCCGATATAAAGCGTCGGCGGATGCAGGGCGAGCCCCGGATCCTGAAGGATCGGGTTCAGGCCGCGCCCGTCAAGCGGTGCCTCATCGAGCCGCGCGAACGGGTTCGAGGTGAACAGACAGAAGGCGAGGAAGCCGGCCGTCACCATCGCCTGCACAGCGAGGGTACGCACCTTCAGTCCGAAATCCATCCCGCGGCCCCGCATCGCCAGCATGCCGCCGAACAGCACGAGAATCAGGATCCACAACAGAAGTGAGCCTTCGTGATTCCCCCAGGTGCCGGAAATCTTGTAGATCAGCGGCTTTGTCGAATGGGAATGCGAAGTGACAAGCGCGACCGAGAAATCCGAGGTGACAAAGGCCGTGACCAGCGCCATGAACGCGACACTGACAGCGCCGGCCATGAGCAATGTCGCCGGTGCGGCCAGCGCGGCGAGAGAGGTGAGTCCAATGCGCAACCCGACAAGTGGCAGAATGGCAACGCAGAGCGATGTCATAAACGCCAGAATCAGGGCAAAATGACCAAGTTCGGTGATCACCGGGGCGGCTCGTCGGCGTGATGAAAAAGGACAGCTTTCAGACAAATATCACGGGGGCTTGCTTTAAACAAACCACTCATGACATTTCGTTAATTTCGGTGGATGGCACCCACGCAACTGTTGTGAAGATGCGCGTTGTCAGGCCGGGCGCACATGTGGCAATTTGCCACTTCGGCGATGTCGTCATCGCATCCCGCAGTCAGACGCATTCCGGACGTCGGATGGCGGGTTTGACGCAGGATCGGCGTTGATTTGGCCTAACGTGGGGGTGTCAAACCTTCGCCCGTAGCAGTCCGAGGTCCGCATGGCATCCACATCCCGCCCAAACATCGTCCTGATCATGGCGGACCAGCTGGCACCGCATTTCACCGGCGCCTATGGTCATCCCGTCGTCAAGACCCCCAATCTTGATGCGCTGGCGGCGCGCGGCGCGCGTTTTGACGCCGCCTATTGCAACGCGCCGCTCTGTGCGCCGTCGCGGGCGAGTTTCATGACAGGCCAGCTTGTCAGCCGTCTCGGCACTTACGACAACGCAAGCGACTTCGCAGCCTCGGTGCCGACTTTCGCGCATTATCTGCGCCAATGCGGCTACAGCACCTGCCTTGCCGGGCGAATGCATTTTGTCGGCCCGGATCAGCTTCACGGCTTTGAGGAGCGTGTCACGACGGACGTCTATCCGGCGGATTTCGCCTGGGTGCCCGACTGGCTGCATGCCGAGCAGCGGATCGACCGCTGGTACCATAATATGGATTCGGTGTTCGAGGCCGGCAGCGCGGTCACCGCCTTTCAGATCGAATATGACGAGGAGGTGGGGTTCGCTGCCAGGCGCCGGATTATGAAATATGCCACTGACCGCGACAGACCCTTTGCGCTTGTCGCCAGTTTCATGAACCCGCACGACCCCTATGTGGCGCTGCCGGCATTCTGGAATCTCTATGATGATGACGCCATCGATCTGCCGGTGACCGGGAGGGATGACGTGGTCCCCGATCCGTTCTCGGCGCGGGTGCTTGACGGCATTGGTGCCAGCGAAGCGATCCCGGCCGCGGCGGATATAAGGCGGGCGCGGCGCGGCTATTATGCGAATGTGTCCTATGTCGACAGCAAGATCGGTGAGATCGTCCGCACCATCGAGGAGATTGGACAGCTCGACAACACGATTTTCATCGTCACGTCAGATCATGGTGACATGCTTGGCGAGCGCGGCCTGTGGTACAAGATGAGCTTCTTTGAACATGCGGCGCGGGTGCCACTTGTCATGGCCGGGCCGGGCATCATCGCCGGTGAGATCGCCAGCCCCTGTTCGCTGGTCGACCTGCTGCCGACGATGCTGGATTTTGCCGGCGCGGATGACTTGTCGATGGGCCAGCCCGTCGATGGCCGGTCACTGGCGCCGATGGCGCGCGGCGGGGCTGAGGATGGCGGCCATGCCATTGGTGAATATTGCGCCGAGATGACTGCCAGTCCGGTCTTCATGATCCGGCGTGGTGACTGGAAATATGTGCATTGCGACGATGACCCGCCGCAGCTCTACAATCTTCAGGACGACCCGCATGAGCGCGCCAACCTGGCGGATGATCCGGCCTGCGCCGACATTGTGGCGGGGTTCGCGGCGGAGGCGGCGTCGCGGTGGGACAGCGCCGCGTTGCGCGATGACGTCATCGCCAGCCAGGCGTCGCGGCGCGTGGTCCATGAGGCGATGCAGGCGGGACGCCGCACCGACTGGGATTACAACCCGCCGCGCGACGCTGCCGAGGAATATGTCCGCAACCATATCGACTGGACCGTCGCGGCGACGCGCACGCGGTTCCCGCCGCGCGGTGAGTGAGCGTGCCGCGTGCCTCTCTTGCTTTGCATCGCTGATCATGGCCTGATGGGAACGGGAGACTGTTATGCCACTGACAAGTACGCATTGGGGCACCTATCGGGTGGCGACCAGCAATGGCCGGGTCACCGGGTTGACGCCCTTTGACGAGGATCGCGACCCTTCACCCATCGGCCAGTCACTTCCCGAACTTCTTGATCATCCGACCCGCATCAGGCGGCCTGCGGTGCGGCGTGGGTGGCTCGATCACGGGCCGGGGCCGGCCGATGGTGCGCGCGGCACCGACCCTTTTGTCGAGATCGGATGGGATGAGGCCGAACGCCTTGTCGCGGCCGAACTTGACCGCGTGCGGACAGATTATGGCAACAGTGCCATATATGCCGGATCCTATGGATGGGCGAGTGCCGGCAGGTTCCATCATGCACAAAGCCAGATCCACCGCTTCCTGAACTGCATTGGCGGCTATACAAGGTCGCTGAACACCTACAGCTATGCCGCCGCCGAGGTGATCGTGCCGCATGTGCTTGGCAGTTTCACGCGGTTGCTGCCACAGCATACAAGCTGGGCCAATCTTGCCCGGCATTGCGAATTGTTCGTGGCATTTGGCGGTCTGGCCCTTGGCAACGGGCAGATGGGCAATGGCGGCACTGGGCGTCATGTCCAGCGCGAGGGTTATGAGGCGGCTGTTGCGGCGGGAGTCGAATTCATCAACATATCCCCGCGCGAGCTTGATCTCGAGGCACCGGCGCCGCCGCGCACCATCCAGCTGCGCCCGAACAGCGACACCGCGTTGATCCTGGCGCTGTGCCAGACATTGCGCTGCGAAGGGCTTGCCGATGCGGCGTTTCTGGCCCGCTACACCGTGGGCTATGACAGCTTTGCCGCCTATCTCGACGGCGAGACGGACGGCGTCTGCAAGGATGCTGAATGGGCGGCTGAGCTGACGGGTGTGGCTGCGGACGAAATCCTGAAGTTGGCCCGCAAGATGGCGGCGCGGCGCACGATGGTGTCGATCAGCTGGTCATTGACCCGCCAGCAATATGGCGAACAGCCCTTCTGGGCGGCGATCGCGCTGGCCGCCATGCTTGGCCAGATCGGCACGCCGGGCGGCGGTATCGGGTTTGGCTACGCCATCGCCAATTATGTCGGCAATAATGTCGACCCGATGCCCTATGCCGCGCTGCCGCAGGGAAAGAACAATGTCAGCGGCTTCATCCCCGTGGCACGGGTCAGCGACATGCTGCTGAATCCGGGGGCGGGGTTTGATTATAATGGCGGGCAATATACCTATCCCGATGTCAGGCTGGTCTATTGGGCTGGCGGCAACCCGTTCCATCATCATCAGGATCTCAACCGGCTGCAGCGGGCCTGGCAGCGGCCGGACACGATCATCATGCATGACTGGTGCTGGAACGCGACTGCCAAGCGGGCCGATATCGTTCTTCCCTGCACCACGATGCTGGAGCGCACCGATATCGGGATGACGCCGCGCGACCCCTATATCATCGCGATGGCCAAGGCCGTCGAACCGGTCGGTGAGGCGCGTGATGATTACGATATCCTGTCAGGCATCGCGCGGGTCATGGGATGCGCGGACCGGTTCTGCGAGGGCCGCACCGGCGATGATTGGGTGCGCCATCTGTGGGACCAGTCGCGCCGCCGGGCAGGCGACCGCAGCGTTGATCTGCCGGATTATGACGGTCTTGTTGCGGCGGAATATCACCGGATCGCAACGCCGCACGAAGAGCCGGTCCTGTTTGCCGATTTCCGCGCCGATCCCGAGGCGAGCCCGCTGCCAACGCCAAGTGGCAGGATCGAGCTGTTCTCCGAAACTGTGGCCGCATTCGGCTATGCCGACTGTCATGGCCATGCCACATGGAACGCGCCTGATGAATGGCTTGGCAGCGCCACCGCATCCCACCCGTTGCACCTTCTTGGCAAGCAGCCGCGCAACAAGTTGCATTCACAGCTTGATCCCGGCGCGCATGCGTCCAGTGCCAAGGTCGGCGGGTATGAGGCGGTCGAGATCAATCCAGATGACGCCGCGACGCGCGGTATCAGCGATGGTGATATCGTCAGCATCAGCAATAAACGGGGCGCCTGCCTTGGCGGCGCTGTCATCACGCCGGAAGTGATGCGGGGCGTGGTGATGATGAGTACCGGCGCCTGGTTCGACCCCTGTCCGGAGACCGGGATGTGCCGGCATGGCAACCCGAACATTCTGGCGCCTGACATGGGAACCTCGCCTTTGTCGCAAGGGCCAGCGGCGCATAGCTGCCTTGTCGAGGTGACGCGTTACGAGGGCGACAACCCGCCACGCGACGCGTTCACGCCGCCGGATTTCACGTCGCGCGACTGATTTCGTGCTGAAGCCCGGCGTTGGTTTATGACGGTAGCCGGGTGATCACGCTGGCCGGGTGATTACGCTGGCCGGGTGATTACGCTGGCCGGGTCGGGGCGGGTGCGTTCCATCGGCGGTTTGACCTTTTCCCCGATATAGATGAAACCGGCGATGCGATCATGCCCCGGCGTGCCGCCAAGCTCGGCCAGCATGCGGTCATTATAGGCATACCATTCGGTCAGCCACTGCGCGGCATAACCAAAGGATTGCGCGGCATAGAGCAAGGTCGTGCAGACCGCGCCTGCCGAAAGCTGCATCTCCCACGTTTCGATTTTCGGATGCTCGACCGGCGATGAAATAACGGCAATCACCACATCGGCGCGCTGCAGGCGGCCTGTCTCGATGATCTCGACCTCCGGCTTGGCCTCTGGGTTGGTGGCCATGAATTCGGCATGGATCACATCGCGGTCGATCCGTGCACGCGCCTCGCCGGTGATCACGACAAGCTTCCAAGGCTTCAGCGCGCCATGATCCGGAACCCGGATGCCGGCGGTCAGGATCTGGTCGAGATGCGCCGGGTCGACATTGCCGGGCTGCATGGTCTTGGCGGTCACCGACCGGCGTGTTGACAGGAATTCGATAACGCTGCTCATGGCATTTTCCGCTGAATTGTGAGAGGCGCGCCAGCATCAGGAATTTTGCCGCCTTGCGCAAGTGCCTGATGCCGTCTTGATGCCGCAGCGAAAAAAGGGGCCGCGCGGGCCCCTTTGTTCAATGTATCGCATTAATGCCTAGACGTCATTCTCGTCCATCGCGTCATTGACCGCGTCACAGACGTCACCGCCACCGCCGGCAACGCAGCTCTCATAGCTGTCGAACTCGGTGATGGCGTCCATAGCGCCCTCGATCTCGCGCAGATCGTTCAGGAAACTGTCAACCTGTTCGGCCATGCCGCTGTCAACAAGGTCGCCAAGGTCCTCAATGAACTGGTTAGCCTGACCATCTGGCATCGCCTCAATCACGCTGTTTACGGCAACAAGGTTATCGATCGAGATGCCGGTCTCGGCGGACATGGCTTCGATTTGCTTCATGATGTCAGGATTGATGCCGTCGATATCCCCGTCATTCAGGATTTCCTCGACGCTGACA
>CBFHRT010000003.1:0-36654 GCA_965658285.1 Puniceispirillaceae bacterium (SeqCode)
TCACCAAGCAGCAGGAAGGTCCCGGCGGGGCCTTGCCTATCCGGGTCGAGATTTTTGGCGATGACCTTGACGAGATTGCCGCCGCCACCGACGAGGTGGTTGCGCGTATGGTGTCGCTAGGCGGCTTTGTGGACATTGCCGACAACCGGCCGCTGCCGGGCCTTGAATGGACATTGGTGACCGACCGCGAGGCGGCAAGCCGGCACGGGGTGTCGATCTCGTCGCTTGGCACGATGATCAAGATGCTGACCCGCGGCGTGCGGATTTCCGATTTCCGGCCCGACGACGCCGATGACGAACTGGATGTCGTGATGCGGTTCATGGGCGACCAGCGCAATATCGACAGGCTTCGTGAATTGCGGGTGCCGGCCGCCGATGGCGCCTACATTCCGATCTCGGTGTTCGCCACGCTGCAGCCGCGCCCGAAGGGCGGCGATATCGAGCGCAAGGACGGCACCCGGTACATGTATATCAATTCCGATATCGACAAGGGCGTGCTGGCGGCAGAGCGGATCGAGACGCTGAAAGCCTCGCTTGCCGAAGCCCCGCTGGCGCAGAATGTGCGGGTGAAGTTCGGCGGTGAGGATGAGGATATCGCCGAGACCCAGGCCTTCCTGCAGCAGGCCTTCAGCCTGTCACTGCTGCTGATGGTGGTGGTGCTGATGGTGCAGTTCGGTTCCGGCTGGCAGGCCTTTGTGACGATGTCGGCGATCCTGCTGTCGACCGGCGGTGTGGTTCTCGGCCTGTGGGCGACGAACCAGCCATTCGGCATCGTGATGTGCGGGCTTGGCGTGATCGCGCTTGCCGGCATCGTGGTCAACAACAACATCGTGCTGATCGACACCTACAATGAATACCGGCGACGTGGTTATCGCGCCCGCGATTCTGCCTTCCGTGCCGGGTTGGTGCGTTTCCGGCCGGTCGTGCTGACCGCGGTGACGACGATCCTCGGCCTGTTGCCGATGGTGTTCCAGCTGACGATCAAGATCCTCGACCGCGAGATCCTGGTCGGGGCGCCGTCATCGCAATGGTGGACGCAACTGTCCAGCACCATTGCCGGTGGCCTGACCTTTGCGACCATTCTGACATTGGTGGCAACGCCGGCGATGCTGGTGATCGGCGGCAGGTTTCTCCGCGAAGAACAACCGACGCGCCCGTCACTGATCCGGCGCATGATCGGCGCCGTGCGGCGGCCGCGGCGGATGATGCCGGCCGAATAAACCGACTGCCTAACGCGGGCCTCTCACCACATCCTCGATGCCGGCGGCGATGGCCAGCAACCGCCGGTCATGGCCACGCGATCCCATCACCGACAGCCCCACAGGCGCCGCGCCCGGCGCGTGGCAGGGCAAGGAGATGGTCGGCCGGTCCAGATAATTCGACAGCGCCGTGTTGCGCAGCACCCGCGCGCTGGCCTGCATCAATGTCTCGATCCCCTGCAGCCTGTCGATCGGCATCGGGATCGTCGGCGAGGTCGGCAGCAGCAGCGCATCGAACGGGCGGGTGACGGCCTGTACGGCGGCAGAGGTCGCCTCACGCTCACGGCCCATTGCGATGAAATCGGCGGCCGAAATATCACCACCGGCGGCAAGCCGCGCCGCAACATAGGGGTCGTACCCGTCGCGGCGCGTCGCCATCATTTCGCGATGCATCTCATGCGCCTCGGCCGAGACGATGCTTTTCGGGCGATTGGCGGGCCGCAGCTCTTCCAGGATATCAAGGCTGATATCCGTGATATGGGCACCAGCGGCGGACAGCCTGTCGATCGCGGCATCAAAGGCCGATGCCACCTGCGGGTCGAGATCATCGAACAGATAGCCGCGTGGCAGGGCAAGGCGAAGCCCGGCCACCGGAAAGGCGGTTTCGGCCAGACCAGTGCCGCCGGTCATCAGATCATCAAGAATGGCGCAGCATGCGGCGCTTGCCGCCATCGGCCCGGCGGCATCAAAGGAGGTCGACAGCGGATAGACACCGGCGGACGGCATCCGGCGCATCGTCGGTTTCATGCCGACAATCCCGCACAGCGCAGCCGGCGCGCGGGTCGACCCGCCGGTATCGGTGCCGATGGTCGCCGCCGCCATGCCATCGGCGATCGACACGGCGCTTCCCGAGGATGACCCGCCAGCGATGCGACCCTCGCCCTCATCGCGGCCATAGGGGCTGCGCGGATTGCCGTAATGCGGGTTCATGCCAAGTCCGGAATAGGCGAATTCGGTCATGTTCGTCCGGCCGATGATGATGCAGCCGGCGGCGCGAAGATGCGCCACCACGGCGGCGTCGCGACCGGCTGGCGCGGCATCATCCAGCACCGTCGATCCGGCGCGCGTCACCTCGCCGGCGATATCGAACAGATCCTTCACCGACAGCGTGACACCGGCGAAGGGCGGCAATGCTGCGCCGGCCTTGCGCATCGCGTCGATACGGTCGGCCGCGGTGCGCGCAGCCTCGATATTGACGGTGATGAAGGCGCGCGCGCCATCCTCGCTGTCGATGGCGGCAAGGCATGTCTCGACATGGTCACGGGCGCTGAGGGTGCCGGCGGCAAGCCGCGCGGCGATATCGGCTACGGTCATGGGCTTTGAAATCGACATGCGCCGATCATGACCCGGCACCGCCAAAAAATCATCCCGAAAATCACCCCGAAAATCATCCGGAGAATTATCACGGGGAAGTCGGCCGCGCCGTGGTCCGCTTGACGTGGCGGGGGCACCTCTTGATAGTGGCGCGATGAGCGACAGCTACGACTATATCATTATCGGGTCGGGATCGGCGGGAAGCGCGCTTGCCTACAGGCTTGGCGAGGATGGCACGCGGCGTATCCTTGTTCTGGAATATGGCGGCAGCGATGCCGGCCCGCTGATCCAGATGCCGGCCGCCCTGTCCTATCCGATGAACATGCCGCGCTATGACTGGGGCTATCTTGCGGAGGCTGAACCGGCGCTTGGCGGGCGCCAGCTTGTCTGCCCGCGCGGCAAGGTCATCGGCGGGTCGTCCTCGATCAACGGCATGATCTATGTTCGCGGCCATGCCGGCGATTATGCGCATTGGGAGGAATCGGGCGCCGCCGGATGGGGTTATGCCGATGTGCTTCCCTATTTCCGGCGGATGGAGACATCGCATGGCGGCGAGGCACCGTGGCGCGGCACTGACGGGCCGCTCCATGTCACGCGCGGGCCGCGTGACAACCCGCTTCATGATGCCTTTGTCGCCGCCACCGAGGCTGCCGGCTATGCCGCGACACCGGACTATAATGGCTATCGTCAGGAAGGGTTCGGCCCGGCCGACATGACGGTGTGGAAGGGGCGGCGCTGGTCGGCGGCGAATGCCTATCTCAAACCGGCGGTGACGCGCGGCAATGTGCGGCTCGTGACGCGGGCGCTTGTCGACCGGATCCTGTTTGACGGGTCGCGCGCCGTGGGCGTCAGCTATCTTCGTGGCGGCACCAGGCATGAGGCGCGCGCCAATGCCGAAATCGTGCTGGCGGCGGGTGCGATCAATTCCCCGCAGATTTTGCAGCGCTCGGGGATCGGGCCGGGAGGCGTGCTGCGGGATGCTGGCGTCGATGTGCGGGCCGACCGGACCGGGGTCGGCGCCAACCTGCAGGACCATCTCGAGGTGTATTTCCAGATTGCCTGCCTGCAGCCGATCACCCTCTATCGTCATCTCGGGCTTCTGGCGAAGGCCCGGATCGGCGCGGAGTGGCTGTTCTTCAAGCGCGGCCTTGGCGCCTCCAACCAGTTCGAGACGCTTGGCTTCATCCGGTCGGCGGCCGGTGTTGCCTATCCCGATATCCAGTATCATTTTCTGCCGGTGGCGATCAGCTATGATGGCAGGGCGCCCGCCGCCGGGCACGGCTTCCAGCTACATGTCGGGCCGATGCGATCCAAATCGCGGGGCCATGTCCGGATTCGTGATGCCGAAGCGTCATCCGCGCCGGAAATCCGCTTCAACTATATGAGTCACCCGGATGACTGGGTGGAATTCCGGCGCTGTATCCGGCTGTCCCGCGAGATCATCAGACAGGCACCGATGGACCCCTATCGCGGTGCGGAAATACAGCCTGGCGAGGCGGCCACCTCGGATGAGGCCATCGACGGCTTCATCCGCGATCATGCCGAGAGCGCCTATCATCCCTGCGGGACGCTGCGCATGGGCGCCGCCACCGATCCTGGCAGCGTCGTCGACCCGCACTGCCGGGTGATCGGGGTTGAGGGATTGCGGGTTGCCGATTCCTCGATTTTCCCGCGAATCACCAACGGCAATCTGAACGCCCCCTCAATCATGACCGGCGAGAAGGCAGCGGACCATATTCTTGGCCGCGCGCCACTGGCCCGCGCCAACGACACGCCCTTTTTTCATCCAGGCTGGGAGTCGGCGCAGCGCTAGGACGCCCGCCCGGAACATGATCCGCCGCTGCGCAGAAACATTCTTGTGCCGGTCTGGCCGGCATGTCATCGTGACCGCAAAGCAATGACAGGCCGCCGCCCGCACCGGGGCAGACGCGGCCGCGCCCGAGGGAGGACCGAAGAATGAAAACCCGTGCCGCTGTCGCGGTGGCTGCTGGTCAGCCACTTGAAATCATGGAAGTCGATCTGGACGGCCCACGCGCCGGCGAGGTGCTGGTCGAAATCATGGCCACCGGTATCTGCCATACGGATGCCTTCACGCTGTCAGGCGCCGACCCCGAGGGGATGTTCCCGGCGATCCTCGGTCACGAGGGTGCCGGCATCGTGCGTGAGATCGGCGCGGGCGTGACCAGCGTTGCCCCCGGCGATCATGTCATTCCGCTGTACACGCCGGAATGCCGCGAATGCGAATATTGCCTGCATCCGAAGACCAATCTGTGTCAGGCGATCCGCGGCACACAGGGCCAGGGCGTGATGCCCGATGGCACAAGCCGCTTTTCGATCAAGGGCAAGCCTGTGCTGCATTATATGGGCACCTCGACCTTCTCGAACTTCACCGTGCTGCCGGAAATCTCGCTGGCGAAGGTCAACAAGGACGCCCCGTTCGACAAGATCTGCTATATCGGTTGCGGGGTGACCACCGGCATCGGCGCGGTGATCAACACCGCGAAGGCCGAACCGGGATGCAACGCCGTTGTCTTCGGGCTTGGCGGCATCGGGCTGAATGTCATCCAGGGTCTTCGCATGATTGGCGCCAACATGATTGTCGGTGTCGACCTGAATGACAGCAAGAAGGAATGGGGCGAGCGGTTCGGCATGACCCATTTCGTCAACCCGGCCGAGCATGGCGACGATCTTGTCGGCCATCTTGTCGAGCTGACCGGCGGTGGCGCCGATTATTCCTTTGAATGTATCGGCAACACGACGGTGATGCGCCAGGCGCTGGAATGCGCGCACAAGGGGTGGGGCGAATCGATCATCATCGGCGTTGCCGGTGCCGGTCAGGAAATCTCCACCCGCCCGTTCCAGCTTGTCACCGGGCGCAGCTGGCGCGGCACCGCCTTTGGCGGCGCGCGGGGCCGCACCGATGTGCCGAAGATTGTCGACTGGTACATGCAGGGCAAGATCGAGATCGACCCGATGATCACCCACACGCTGGCGCTTGAGGATATCAACAAGGGCTTTGATCTGATGCATGAGGGTGAATCCATCCGCGCCGTCGTCACGTTCTAGGGCGGGATTGATATGGAAACGCTGTCGACCGAAAAAGCCTTTGGCGGTGTCCAGGGTGTCTATCGCCACGCCTCACAGGTGACCGGATGCGATATGACCTTCGCCGTCTATCTGCCGCCACAGGCCGAACATGGGCCGGTGCCGGTGCTGTGGTATCTGTCGGGCCTGACCTGCACCCATGCCAATGTCATGGAAAAGGGCGAGTATCGACGCGTCGCGGCGGAACTCGGGATTGCCATTATCTGTCCCGATACCAGTCCGCGCGGCGACGGCGTGCCGGATGAGGATAACTGGCAGTTCGGGTCGGGTGCCGGATTCTATGTCGATGCGACGGTGGCGCCCTATGATGCGAACTACCGGATGTACAGCTATGTGCTGGAGGAATTGCCGGCGGTGATCGCGGCGCATTTCCCGGTCGACATGTCGCGCGAGGGTATTTTCGGCCATTCGATGGGCGGGCATGGGGCGCTGGTGATGGCGCTTCGCAACAGCCAGCGTTTCCGCAGCTGTTCCGCCTTCGCGCCGATCGTCAATCCGTCGACGGCCGATTGGGCGGCGAATGCCTTCACCCGCTATCTTGGCCCCGACAGCAGTGACTGGCGGGCCTGGGATGCGGTGGCGCTTGCCGAGGATGGCCACGCCTTTCCCGAAATCCTGATCGATCAGGGTGACGCCGACAGTTTTCTTGAGACCGGGTTGCGGCCCTGGCTGTTCGAGGATGTCTGCAAGGGCGGGCTGACCGAACTGACCCTGCGGATGCAGCCGGGATACGGCCATTCCTATTATTTCATTTCCACCTTCATGGAAGATCACCTTCGCTGGCACGCGGCGCGGCTGTGATCCATTATCCATGACGAACAGCGGAGTATGGTGACATGAGTGACGACGCGCCGGGCTTCCCGCAACCGCTTGGTGGCAACGAGATGCCGCGCTTTGCCGGCCCCGGAACAATGATGCGCCTGCCTGCGATCGACAGTGCCGCCGGCATGGATGCCGTCTTCATCGGTATTCCGCTTGATGTCGGTACATCGAACCGCCCGGGAACACGATTCGGGCCAAAGCAGATTCGCGCCGAATCAGTCATGCTGCGCCCCTATAATATGTGGACCCGTGCCGCGCCATTCGACTCGCTGCGCGTTGGCGATCTTGGTGATGTGCCGATCAACACCTTTGATCTCAAGGATTCGGTGGCGCGCATCACCACCTTCTATGACAATGTGATGGCGCATGATGTGATCCCGCTGACGCTTGGCGGCGACCATACGCTGACGCTGCCGGTATTGCGGTCCATCGCGCGCCGACACGGGCCTGTCGGCCTGATCCATGTCGATGCGCATGCCGACATCAATGACCATATGTTCGGCGAGGCCATCGCGCATGGCACGCCGTTCAGACGCGCCGTCGAGGAAAGGCTGATCGATCCGCACCGCACCTGGCAGATCGGTCTTCGCGGCACCGGCTATACGGCGGAGGATTTCGACTGGGCGCGCGACCAGGGTTTCACCGTCATTCAGGCCGAGGAATTGTGGCACCGCTCGGCGGCGCCGCTGATTGCGCGCGCTGTCGAGGCGCTTGGCGACGGGCCGGTCTATCTGAGTTTCGATATCGATTCCCTCGACCCCGGATTTGCGCCTGGCACGGGCACGCCGGAAATCGGTGGGCTGACACCGATTCAGGCGATCGAGATCATCCGTGGGTGCCGCGGCCTGTCGCTTGTCGGGGCCGACCTTGTTGAGGTCTCGCCGCCCTATGATCCGCAGGGCAATACGGCGCTGCTGGCGGCCAACCTGATGTATGAGATGCTGTGCGTGCTGCCCGGCGTCGCCTATCGTGACGAGGGGTGAAACATGGCACCGGCCTTCAGCAAGGATGAATATGCGACCCGCCTCGCCAAGGTGCGGGCCGAGATGGAGAGGCGCGGTCTTGCGGCGCTGATCATTGGTGATCCGGCGAATATCAACTGGCTGACAGGCTATGATGCCTGGTCCTTCTATACCCCGCAGGTGATGCTGGTCGATCTGCATGACGGGCCGTTCTGGTGCGGCAGGCTGATGGATGCGGGGGCGGCGAAATTCACCACCTATCTGTCCGATGAACAGCTTGTGCCCTATCCCGAAACGCTGGTTCAGCGCACCGATACGCACCCGATGGCGTATGTCGCCGACTGGATGGCCAGCCGCGGATTTGGCAGTGCGCGCATCGGTTATGAGAGCGACAGCTATTTCCTGTCACCGCGCGCCCTGGCGACGCTGCGGGCCGGGCTTCCCGACGCCGAATTTGTCGATGCTGATCTGCTGGTGAACTGGCAGCGGCTGGTGAAGAGCCCGTCCGAGCTGGAAGTCATGCGCCGCGCCGCGCGGATCGCCGAGGCGGCGATGCAGACGGCCTGGGATGGCGCGCGCGCCGGTGTCCGGCAATGCGACTTGATGGCTGATGTGGTGGCGACACAGATTCGCGGCACGCCGGATCAGGGCGGCGACATGCCGGCCATTCACCCGCTGATCCTTGCCGGTGAGGCGGCGACAACGGCGCATCCGCTATGGACCGACGCGCCACTTGAATCCGGCCAGACCATCGCCTTCGAACTTGGCGCCTGCGCCCGTCGCTACAATGTCGGGCTGGCGCGCACCGTGCATCTCGGCACGCCGCCTGACAATCTTCAGCGCACGGCGGTGGCGGTTGAAGAGGGCATGGCGGCGGTGATGGACAGTCTGAAGGCCGGCGCCATCGCCGGTGATGTTCATGCTGCCTGGCAGCGTGTTCTCGATCGATACGGCCTCGAGAAGCCGAGCCGGATCGGCTATTCGATCGGCGCTGGCTACGCGCCAGACTGGGGTGAGCGGACGCTGTCCTTCCGCCCCGGCGAGACAGTCACTGTCCCCGAAGATGCGGTTGTGCATGTGATCCTTGGCATGTGGATGGATGATTGGGGCATGGAGCTCAGTGAGACATTGCATGTCCGCGCCGGCGACTGCGTGCGTTTATGTGACTTTCCGCAGCATGTGCATGTCGTGCCGGTATGATGGCCGGTGGTCACGCGCGCAGCGAAGCGGCGATCCCCCATACCCGCCGCGAGGCCGCAATCGGGTTGCTGGCCGAGCTTGTCGGCTATCACAGCATCAGCCTGCAGCCGAATGACGATATCGTCACCTATATTGAATCCTATCTTGGCGATCTCGGTGTCGAGTCCATCCGTGATGCACATGAAGACGGATTGCGGTTCAACCTTTTGGCCAGGGTCGGGCCGGATGCGCCCGGCGGGGTGCTGTTGTCGGGGCATCTCGATGTCGTGCCCGCCGCCGCCGAGGGGTGGAGCGGTGATCCCTTTGCCCTGCGCCGCCGCGACGGACGCCTGATCGGGCGCGGTGCCGTCGACATGAAGGGGTTTCTTGCCATCGCACTGGCGATGGTGCCGGCATTTCAGGAACGGGCCGCACAGCTTGCCGAACCACTCTATCTTGCTTTCACCTTTGATGAGGAGATCGGCAGTTTCGGCGCACAGCAGATGCCGGCATTCCTTGCCGCCAACGGCGTCGCGCCGCGCCTTGCCATCATCGGTGAGCCGACCGGCATGAAACCCTTCAACGGCCATAAGGGCATTATCGAGCTTGTCACCCATATATCCGGGGCAGCCGGCCATGCCGCGCGTCCGGATGGCGGCGTCAACGCCATCTATGCAGCGGCGCGGCTGATCGGTTTTATCGAGGATCTGGCCGCCGAATGCGCCGCCAGCCCGGTGCCGGGATCGCCGTTTGATCCGCCTTGTTCGACATTGTCGGTCGGGACTGTCAACGGCGGCGAGGCGCGCAACATCATCGCCGGTGACTGCCGCATCGACTGGGAAATCAGGGCGCTTCCCGGTGAAGACCCGCATCACCTCCATAGCCGTGTCATGGATTTTATCGAGACCGACCTGCTGCCAGCCATGAAGGCTGGTGATCCGGGGTGCGCGATCACAACAGAGATGTTGTCGGATGTGCCGCCGCTGCAGGCGCAGATCCCGTCTGCGGCGGCAGAGCTTGTCGGTCGGCTGTGGACGAACGAGCCGCCACAGGTTGTCTCCTTCGGCACCGATGGTCCGTTTTTCCAGCAGGCCGGCATGGACACGATCGTGATCGGCCCTGGCGGCATGGCGCAGATGCATCAGCCAGATGAATTCATCACCGAGGCGGCGATTGACGAAGGGCTGACCTTCCTTGACAGGCTGCTTGCCGAAATGACCGGCGGATCGACGCAAGAGGTGTCCGGGTGACGCCGCTACATCTTCTGATCGCCCTGCTGGTGCCCTTGACCTGGGGGTTCGGCTTTGTGCTGGCCAAGGCGGGTTTGGCGCATTTCCCGCCACTGCTGCTGATGGGGCTGCGCTTTCTGATCGCGGCGTTGATCCTTGTCTGGTTCGTGAAATTGCCACGCGGTCATTGGCGGATGCTGACGCTGATCGCCATGACCTCGGCCACCCTGCAATATGGGCTGACATTTTCCGGCCTTGCCAGAATGGATGCGACGCCGGCGATCCTTCTGATCCAGTCGGAGGTGGTATTCGGCGCCGTGATCGCCGCGCTGATGCTTCGGGAATGGCCGACCCGCCGCCAGGTTTTCGGCATGACCGTGTCGATTGGCGGCATCGCCACCATCGTCGGCGCGCCCTCACTGACAGGCCAGATGGTCGGCGTCTGTCTGGTGCTGTCGGGTTGTTTGTTCTGGGCCTTCGGGCAGGTGTTGGTGCGCCGGCTTGGCGATGCTCTCAGCGGGTTTCAACTGACCGCCTGGATCGGCATGATCGCGGCCCCGCAGATGCTGTTGGCCTCGGTTTTCATCGAGGGCAACCCGCTACCGGTTCTGGCCAGCGCGTCAGCTTCGGACTGGGTTGCGGTTGCCTATCTTGGCGTGGTCATGACGGTGGTCGGCTATTCGGCCTGGTATTTCATTCTGGCGCGCTACCCGGTGCCGATGGCGATGCCGGTGCTGCTGTTGCTTCCGGTGTCGACGATTCTGGGGGCCATCAGCTTTCTTGGTGAACGTCCGGGCACGCATGTGTTGCTTGGCGGCTTGATCGTTGTCGGCGGTGTTGCGGCGGTCATTGTCGAGCCTGGCCAGCTTCGCCGGCTCTTGTCCCGGCGCAGCGCATAGGCCGCGGTCAGGACGGCTCGCCGATCACGCCGCTGTCGATCAGCCCGTTGATCCGTGCCTCATCCATCACCAGAAGGTCCCGCAATACGGCGCGGCTATGCGCGCCAAGGCGTGGCGGCGGCGCGGCGGCCTGCGGCGGTGTGGCGGTAAGGCGAAGCGGGCTTGCCACGCCGGGAATGCTGCCGTTCTGGTCATCCTCGATCTGCATGCCAAGCCCGCGATGCACCGCCTGCGGTTCGGCAAAGACCTTGTCGATGGGATTGATCGGGCCTGCCGGCACACCGACCGCGGCAAGCTGGTCCAGCCACCATCCGGTTGTCTGCTGGCCAAAGGCGGCCGCGATATGCGGCAACAGCGCGGTGCGGTTCATCACCCGCGCCTTGTTGGAGGCATAGTCGGGATTGTCTGCCAGCCCGTCCAGCCCGGCAACATCGCAGAATTTGCGGAATTGCGTATCATTGCCGACCGCCAGAATGACATGTCCGTCAGCTGTCGCGAAGGCCTGGTAGGGAACGATATTCGGATGCGCGTTGCCGAGACGACCCGGCACCTTGTCCGTCACCAAATAGTTCAGCGCCTGATTGGCCAGGCTGGCGACACTGACATCGAACAGGCTCATATCGATATGCTGGCCGGCACCGGTGCGCTCGGCATGCATCACCGCGGCCAGAATGGCGGCGGCGGCGTTGGTGCCTGTCAGAACATCGACCAGCGCGACGCCAACCTTCATCGGCATGCCGTCAGCCTCGCCGGTAACGCTCATCAAGCCGCCCATACCCTGGATCATGAAATCATAGCCGGCGCGGTTGGAATCCGGCCCGTTCTGTCCAAAGCCGGTGATTGAACAATAGACCAGCCGCGGGTTGATGGCGTTCAGCGAGTCGTAATCAAGGCCGTATTTCGCCAATCCCCCAACCTTGAAATTCTCGACAAGCACATCGCAGTGCGGGATCAGCTCGCGAAGGATGTCCGCGCCGTCCGGGGCCGTGATATCGATGGCAAGCGATCGTTTGTTGCGGTTCACCGAACAGAAATAGGCCGATCTGGCGGCGGCGTCGGTCGCGTCATCGCCGGTCATCGCATCGACAAAGGGCGGTCCCCAGCCACGTGTGTCATCGCCGGTAACGGGCCGCTCGACCTTGATGATGTCGGCACCAAGATCGCCAAGCATCTGCGTTGACCAGGGGCCGGCAAGAATCCGCGACAGATCCAGCACCCGAAGATGCGACAGCGCCCCGGCTACCTTGGTCATGACGGTGACCCCCGGGTCAGCCGGTAAAGGCCTGAATGCCGGTGATGGCGCGGCCGAGAATCAGCGCGTGAACGTCGTGCGTGCCTTCATAGGTGTTCACGGTTTCCAGATTCATCAGGTGCCGCATCACGTGATATTCCTCGGCAATGCCGTTGCCGCCATGCATGTCGCGCGCGGTGCGCGCCATCGCCAGTGCCTTGCCACAGCTGTTGCGCTTGATGGTGGAGATGTTCTCCGGCGGGCAGTTGCCCTCATCAAGGAGGCGTCCGACGCGAAGACAGGCCTGCAGACCGATGCTGATTTCGGTGTGCATGTCGGCAAGCTTCAGCTGCACCAGCTGGTTTGCCGCCAGCGGGCGCGCGAACTGCTTGCGCTCGAGCGTGTAGGTGCGCGCCGCGTCATAGCAGAACTGCGCCGCCCCGAGCGTGCCCCAGGCGATGCCGTAGCGTGCCTTGTTGAGGCATGAGAACGGCCCTTTGAGGCCCTTCACCTCGGGAAAGATGTTGGCGTCGGGAACAAAGGCATTGTCCATCTGCAGCGAGCCGGTGATCGACGCGCGAAGCGACAGCTTGCCCTCGATCTTCGGCGTGCTGAAGCCGGTGCCGGCACTCTCCCGCTCGATGATGAAGCCGCGAATGGCCCCGTCAAGCTTCGCCCAGACGACGGCAATATCAGCGATCGGCGCGTTCGAAATCCACATCTTGGCGCCGCTCAGATGATAGCCGCCATCAACCTTGACCGCCTTCGTGACCATACCGCCGGGATCCGATCCGTAATCGGGCTCGGTCAGACCGAAACAGCCGATCAGCTCGGCCGTCGCCAGCCGCGGCAGGAACCGCTGCTTCTGGTCTTCGGTGCCGAACTGGTGGATCGGGTGCATCACCAGCGAGGATTGTACGGACATCGCCGACCGGTAGCCCGAATCGATGGCCTCGATCTCATAGGCGGCCAGACCATATGACACATGATTGACGCCGGCACCGCCATATTCCTCAGGGATGGTCGGGCCAAGCAGTCCGAGCTGGCCCATCTGGCGCATCACATCGGGGTCGAAGCTTTCCTCGCGGAAATCTGTGATCACCCGCGGCAGCAGGACATCGCGCGCGAACTGGCGCGCGGTATCACGGACCATACGCTCTTCATCATTGAGCTGCTGGTCGAGATAGAGCGGGTCCTCCCAGGAGAATACGGGCTTGGTCGTGGACACAACGCCTTCCATGATTGATCATCCTCTGTTCGCAGATTGAATTGGGCTGACACCATAGCCGAAAAAGCACCCGCTGCGGTAGTCCCTGCGACAATTTACAGGGAAGTGGGGTGAAGGGAAGGCGGGATCGCCGGCCTGCCGGGCGCAGGAGATGCCGCCTTTCAGTTGAGTTTTTGCGGCCACGCGGCTAAGACATCAGCATCGTGAACAGCGCACTGCCGGGAGACTGTCTTGGGCGACGGCATCATCATCGCACCTTCCATTCTGGCCTCGGATTTCAGCCGCCTTGGTGACGAGGTGGCGGCTGTTGACCGGGCGGGTGCGGACTGGATCCATCTTGACGTCATGGACGGGCATTTCGTGCCCAACCTGACCTTCGGGCCGCCGGTCATCAAGGCGCTTCGCGCTGCTACTGACAAGACTTTCGATGCGCATCTGATGGTGGCGAATCCGGACGCGCTTCTGGAGGCCTATGCCGATGCCGGTGCCGAGATCATCACCGTCCATTTCGAGGCCTGTCCGCATCTCGACCGGACATTGGCGCGCATTCGCGATCTTGGTTGCCGGGCCGGGGTGTCGCTGAACCCGCATACGCCTGCCGATGTGCTGCGCCATGTCCTCGACCGGCTCGACCTTGTGCTTGTGATGACGGTCAATCCCGGCTTTGGCGGGCAGTCCTTTATCAACGGCATGCTCGACAAGATCGCCACCCTGCGCGAGATGACCGCCGGCCGCGATATCGTGATCGAGGTCGATGGGGGAATCACGCCGGAGACGACAAGCCTTGTCACGGCAGCCGGGGCGCGGGCGCTTGTCGCCGGGTCGGCCATCTTCAAGGGTGATGGTGAGGCCGGCTACCGGGCCAATATCGACCTTATCCGCGCCGCCGGCCAGGTCTGAAACGGCAGCCGCGATGGGACTCCTGATCGATGGCCAATGGTCGACAGCCTGGCACGATACCAGCCGCTCAGGCGGGCATTTCGTGCGTGAGGACGCGCATCATCGCAACTGGATCACGCCCGATGGCAGTGCCGGCCCGTCCGGTGAGGGTGGATTCGAAGCCGAGAGCGGGCGCTATCATCTTTATGTGTCGTATGCCTGCCCCTGGGCGCACAGGGCATTGATCTTCCGGCTGTTGAAAGGCCTGACCGACCATATTTCGCTGTCGGTCGTGCATCCGCTTATGCTCGAGAATGGCTGGAGCTTTGCGCATGATCCGCATGGCGCCGCGGGTGATGATCTGTTCGGTTACGACTTCCTGCATCAGATCTATACACGCGTTCAGCCGCATGCCACGGGCCGCGTCACCGTGCCGTTATTGTGGGATCGCAAGCGCGCGCGAATCGTCTCGAATGAATCCTCCGAGATCATCCGGATGTTCAACAGCGCCTTTGACGCGATCACCGGCAATCAGGATGATTACTGGCCGGTGGCGCTGCGCGACGAGATCGAGGCGGTGAATGGGGATATCTACGAGAACATCAATGATGGTGTCTATCGCACCGGCTTTGCGACGAAGCCCGAAGCCTATGAGGAGTCGGTTACGCGCCTGTTCGAGGCGCTCGACCGGATGGAGTCACGCCTGTCGGGCCGGCGCTATCTGATGGGGGACAGGCTGACCGAGGCGGACTGGCGGTTCTTTGTGACGCTGGTGCGGTTCGACCCGGTCTATGTCGGTCATTTCAAATGCAATATCAGGCGCATTGCCGATTATCCGGCGCTGTCGGGCTATCTTCGCGAGCTGTACCAGATGCCGGGCATAGCGGGCACCGTGGTCATGTCGCACATCAAACAGCATTATTATGGCAGCCACCCGATGATCAACCCGACCGGCATCGTGCCTGTTGGCCCGCAGCTGGATTATGACAGCCCGCACGGACGCGGCGCCCTCTAGTCTTCCTGCCGGCCTTCGGGTTGCTTTTCCCGCCGATCCTTACGCTGACTGTCCCGCCGCGTTTCAAGCTCATGGCGTGCGGCGGCCCCAAGATGCGCGCCGCCGCGCTGGCGGGCAATCTCGATCTGTCGCTGTCGCTCGGCAAAGCGCTGGCGCCGCTCGGCATCGGTCGCGCCGTGGCAATGATGGCAGCTGACGCCCGGCGCGTAATCCTCATGTTCAAGGTCTTCTGGCGCCAGCGGCATGCGGCAGGCATGGCACATGGCGTGTCGTCCGGGGTTCAGGTCGTGATCAACCGCAACCCGGTTGTCGAAGACGAAACATTCACCCTGCCAGCGGCTCTCCTCACGCGGGATTTCCTCGAGATAGCGCAGAATGCCGCCTTTCAGATGATAGACTTCCTCGAACCCGAAATCCTGCATCAGCGCGCTTGCCTTCTCGCAGCGGATGCCGCCGGTGCAGAACATCGCCAGCTTTTTTGGACGTTCGCCCTCGCCGGATGCCAGGCTGTCGGCCCAGGCAGGAAACTCGCGGAAACTGTCGGTCTCCGGGTCGACCGCGCCGACAAAGCTGCCGATCGCCGTTTCATAGCGGTTGCGGGTGTCGATCACCATCACATCCGGATCGTCGATCAGGGCGTTCCATTCGGCCGGCTCGACATAGGTGCCGGTGGCCTGTGACGGCCGGATTTCCGGGCGTCCCATCGTCACGATCTCGCGCTTCAGCCGCACCTTCATGCGCAGAAAGGCCTGTTCCGGCGATGCGGAAAACTTCAATGACAGCCCGGTGAATCGCCCGTCGGCCTCGATCCAGTCAAGAAGCATCGCCATGCCGTGGCGTGGGCCGCAGACGGTGCCGTTGATGCCTTCCTCGGCCAGCAGCAGCGTGCCATGAATGTCATGCGCGTCGCACAGGCTCTGCAGGCGCGGCTGCAGGGCGCGATAATCGGCAAGGTCGACGAATTTATACAAGGCGGCGATCACGAAACCCGGCTGGTTATCGACGCCAAGCCGGCGCAGCGCCTCATTCATGTCATCTGCAAGACTGGTCATGACCCCTCAATGATATTCACCGAATGATGCAGGCGGTGTTCGTCGCGCGGACCGTACATCGGGCGACGGTGGCTTACAAGACCGGGTGCGTGCAGATGCTTGTGCGGCGACCGCGCCGGCGTTAGTGTCAGGCGAAAAGAAGGAGGCGCGCAATGCTGAAGGATCTTGTTCTCGGTGATGATCACCTCAGCCTGTCGATCAATGGCGAGGCGGCGACATTCGATTATTTCTGGCTTCGTGACAATGCGCGCGACCCGGTGAGCTTTGATTCGCGCAGCCATCAGCGCGAATTGTTCACCGCGTTGGTCGACCCGGCGATCAGGCCACGCAATGGCCGGGTGGATGACGGCACCGGCAGTCTTGTTCTGGAATGGCCGGATCTTGATATGGCGGCGCATTATGAGCCCGGCTTTCTGGCCGATTTCGCGCATGTCGGTGATCCGTTGCGCCTTCCGGATCCGCAGCCCTGGACCGCCGCAAGCCTCGATCATGAATCGGTCCGGCTGTCCTATGCCGACCTTCGCGGCGAGGGCGGTGTGCCGCAGCTTCTCGAACGGTTGCTGGCGCATGGGTTCGCGGTTCTGACCGGCACGCCGCGCAATCTCGACGCCGTACAGCAGGTTGCCGATTCCCTGGGCTATGTCAGGCAGACGATTTTCGGTGGTCTGTTCGAGTTCGAGGCGAATGAGGACATGGCCGACTCCGCCTACACCCCAAAAGAGCTGCGCCCGCATACCGATGGCACCTACAGCCATGATGCGCCGGGGCTGCAGCTTCTGCTGTGCGTTGACTATGATGCCGAGGGCGGCGAGTCGATCATGGTCGACGGGGCCCGTATCGCTGCCGATCTGAAAGCGGCACACCCGCAGATCCATGATGATCTGACCCGGATCGGTGTCACCGGTCTCTATAAGGGTGACGGTGTGGTGCTGCGGGCGCGGCGGCCGATCCTGCGGTTGGACGAGACCGGCAGGCTGGCGCAGGTCACCTTCAACAATTATGACCGCGACACGGTGCGGCTCGCCGATAATGATATGCGCGCGCTATATGCCGGCATCAGGGCGTTTGACAGCATGGCCAATGATGCGGCCTATCAATGGCGCTACACGCTGGCACCGGGCGATATGCTGGTGTTCGACAATTGGCGGGCACTGCATGGCCGCGGCGCTTTCCGCGGGCGTCGCAAGATGGCCGGCGCCTATCTCAATCGCGAGGATTTCGAAAGCTGCGTTCGCAGCCACGGGCTGGCCTGAGTTCAATATCGTCAGGTCGGGGGCCGAATTGGTCCGGGCCAGTGGGAATCTGGGCCAGCAGGAATCTGGCCAGTAGGAAATCTAGGCCAGTGACGGGTCGGCGGCCCACACCTCGGCAAGCCAGCTCTGCATCAGGCGGGGCCCGCCAAGGTTCAATGCGATATCGCGAAAACGTGCCGCTGGCCCTGACAGCCCCATGATCCTGCCGGAAATATCCGCCTTGCTCACAATCCGTGCAACCTCGCCGGCGCGTGTCCGCGCATAGCCGGAAAAGGCGGCCCCGACATCATCCTGCCTGCCAAGCCAATGATGCAGGCTGGCCGCGTCCTGAAGTCCCTGCCCCGCCCCCTGCGCCAGGTGTGGTGGCATGCTGTGTGCCGCCTCGCCGGCCAGAACGACCGACCCACGCCGCCAACACCCGGCGGTACCGGCGGGCGGCAGCGCTGTCCGTGTCCAGCTGATGCCCGCATCGGTGAGGAGGGCCAGCGGCGTGCCGGCAGGCAGCAGGTGGTGCTGCCATCCCGGCGCGGCGCGGGCGGCCGGCAATGTGACCACAAGGTTCAGCATTTCACCAATCGGGTAATGCACAACATGCACCCCGCGTCCCAGCCACAAATTGCTGCTGGCAAGTCCGAATGACGCCGGTAGCTTGGCCAGCGGCACCTGCGCACGCATGGCGATTTTGCCAGTGGCCCCGGCATGATCCGGTGTTGGCGCGACATGCTGGCGGCCCGGCCCGGCAGCGCCATCGGCGGCGACAAGACCGTCAAATTCCGCGCTCGCCCCGTCATCGGTCACCAGACAAACGCGGCCATGCGGGGCGCCCCGCTTGTCTATATGCTGGTCTATATGTTCAAGATTGAGGGGTTTGATCCGTGCCGCGGGTTGCGCTGCCAGCGCGTCGGCAAGGCAGCCGGCAAGTGCCGCCCGGTCAAAGCTTGCATAGGGCTCATGAAGCGGCAGGCGGATCAGCGTGCTGCCGCTGTCAAGCGACCGCACCATGATGTCGTTCAGCCGCAGTGACACGCGGCCGGCAATATCGGCAAGGCCGAGCCTTGTCAGCGCCGCCCATCCGTTCGGCGCCAGCTGCAACCCGCCGGCAAGCACCGGTGCGGTGCTGCCTGTGAAAAGCGTGACCTCATGGCCCGTCCGTGCCGCAGCAAGCGCGGCCGCCATTCCGGCGATGCCGCCGCCGCTGATTGCCAGTCGGGCCATATGATCACATCCTGACGGGTGGGTGAAAGCTGCCCGCTACAGCGCCTGGTCGAGTGTCTTGCGGAACTTGTCGATGATTTCATCGACATGATTGCGTTCGGCGATGAAGGCCGGGGCGATGATGGCGTTGTCACCGGTCCATTTGATATGCAACCCGTTCCAGAACATCGCCTTCTGCATCTCCCCGCCACGCGCGCCCGGCGCGTCCCCGGCATGTATCTCGACGCCGGCCATCATGCCGATGCCGCGGATATCGGCGACAAGCGGATGGTCCTTCAGCGAAAACACGGCATCGAGGAAGTAGGATTCCAGATTGGCGGCATTTTCGAACAGCCCGTCCGATTCATAGATCTTCTGGGTGGCGATGCCGGCGGCACAGGCTGCCGGGTGGGCGGAATAGGTGTAGCCGTGGAAGAATTCGATGGCGTTGCCCGGCGCCGAATTGACGACAGTGTCATAGATCTCGTCGGTAACCGCCACACCGCCCATCGGAATGGCGCCGTTGGTGATCGCCTTCGCCATCGTGATGATGTCGGGCTTCACATCGAATTTCTGTGTCGCGAACGGCGTTCCCATGCGGCCAAAGCCGGTGATCACCTCGTCAAATACAAGCAGCATGCCGTGCTTGTCACAGATTTCGCGAACCTTCTGAAGATAGCCTTCCGGCGGCACCAGCGTGCCGGTCGACCCGGCGACAGGCTCAATGAAGACGGCGGCAAGGGTGCTGCCGCCAAGGTTCTCGGCGATACGCTCAAGATCGAGCGCCAGTTCCGCGCCTGTCTTTGGCTGGCCTTTCGAGAAACGCTGCTCCTCGGTCCAGGTGTGGCGGATCATCGAGATGTTGGGCAGCGTCAGCCCGAAGGTCTCGCGGTTGCGAACCATGCCGGCAAGCGACACACCACCCATATTGACGCCATGATAGGCGCGCTCGCGGCTGATCAGGCGGTTGCGCTGCGACTGTCCGCGGGCCCGCTGATAGGCAAGGATGATCTTGATCGCCGTATCAATCGATTCGGATCCCGAATTGGTGAAGAACATGTGGTTGAAATCGTCGGGAAGCATCCGGCAGACGCGCTCGGCAAGTTCGAACGAGCCGGGATGACCAAGCTGGAAATGCGGCGTGTAGTCATTGTTCAGCATCTGGCTGTAGACGGCCTCGGCAATCTCGCGGCGGCCATGGCCGGCCGGGGTGCAGAACAGCGCCGATGATCCGTCGATGATCTGGCCCCCCTTGTAGTCCCACATATACATGCCCTCGGATTTGACGACCATGCGGGGGTTGGCCTTGAAATCACGGTTGGCGGAAAAGGGCATCCAGTGCGCTTCGAGCGAATTCACATCATAGGACATGGCGGTCTCCTTCATGTGGCTGGGGCCTTCGGTATTGGCGCTTCAGTATTGGCACTTCAGTATTGGCACTTCAATATTGGCACGTTCCCGTGGCGCCCTGCCGTCTGGCTTTTTTGGGTCGGTTATAGGGTCCCGTAACGGTCATCCTTTACAGTGCCGCGCCCGTTCACAAAAAACCATAACGAACAAACCGGCACGGGCAAACTGATACAGGCAGACTGCGACGGATGGTGGCACATCACCCATCACGCTAGACAGGCTTCAAAAGCTACTATAGAGCCAGATTTGTGATAGTCTGGTACCAGATTAAGATGAAGGCGGGCGCCCGGTCAATCCGCCTTCGCACCCTGATGTGGGCAGTGGGGAAGGACAGGCTTGATGCTTGACCATCTGATTATCAATCTCGACGCCAGTGCCGAGACGAGTTTGCAGTCGCAGATCCAGCAATCGGTTGTCGAGGCCATTCTGGCGCGGGCGATTCTTCCCGGTGACAAGCTGCCGTCAAGCCGTGCCCTTGCCGGCCAGCTTGGCGTGTCGCGCAACACGGTGGTGCTTGCCTATCAGGCGCTGATCGATACCGGCTATATCCAGCCGCGCGAACGTTCGGGCTATGTTGTCAGCAGTGATGCGCCGGTCAGCCATCTGGCGGTGGCGCCGGGTGTGGCGACGTCTGATGATGCTGGCGAGGGAGTGGACTGGCGCGACAAGATTGTCAGGGCCTGTTCCGATATCCGGCCTGTTCGCAAGCCGCTGAACTGGCGCGAATATCCGTTTCCCTTCGTCTATGGCCAGGTTGATGATGAGCTGTTTTCGCTGACCGCCTGGCGTGACTGCGCTCGGCAGGCGCTCGGCATGCGCAATTTCGGGCGCATGGTCGGGGATTTCGGGCTCAGCGACGATCCGATGCTGCTGAACTATATCTGTTCGCGAAGCCTGCCACGGCGCGGCATCACCGCCCGTCCGGAACAGATCCTGGTGACGCTTGGTGCGCAGAACGCGCTCTATCTGGTGGCCCAGCTTCTGGTATCGGGGGAGCGGCGGGTGGTCATCGAGGATCCCGCCTATCCCGACCTTCGCGACATCCTGCAACAGCGCACCGACCGTATCACCGCGATGCCGGTCGATACTGGCGGGCTGATCATCGACGAAGCGACGCTTGCCGGCAGTGATGTCGTCTTCATCACGCCAAGCCATCAATGCCCGACAACGCACACCATGCCGGCGGACCGGCGGCGCGCGCTCCTCGATCTTGCGGGCCGCCATGACTTCCTGATTGTCGAGGATGATTACGAATTCGAGATGAATTTCCTGGAATCAGCGACGCCGGCGTTGAAATCGCAGGATCGTGACGGACGCGTGATCTATGTCGGCAGCCTGTCGAAATCGGTCTTTCCGGGGCTGCGGCTTGGCTATCTGGTGGCCCCGGAGCCGCTGATCGAGGAGGCGCGGGCGCTGCGTCACCTGATTCTGCGGCACCCGCCGGGGCATGCCCAGCGCACGCTGGCCTATTTTATGGCGCTTGGCCATTATGATGCGCAGATCAGGCGTCTGCGGCGGCATCTTGCCGGCCGTCGCCGGGTCCTGCAGAGCGCGCTGGAATCGCACCGGCTGTTTACCCAGAGCGCGTCGCATTTCGGCGGCACCAGCTTCTGGGTCAAGGGTCCGGACTGGCTGGATTCGCGGCAGCTGGCCGAACAGGCCGCCACTGACGGCGTGCTGATCGAACCCGGTGACGTGTTCTTTGCCCCCGAGGCGCCGCCGCTCAACCACTTCCGCCTTGCCTATTCCTCGATTCCCGAGTCGCGCATTGCCGAAGGGGTGGCAAGGCTGGCATCGGCAATCGAGACGGTGCGGCGAAAAGTCAATTGAGGCGCCGGTCAATTGAAGTGCTGATTGATCTGACGACTAATCTGACAACTGGCCCGGGTGATTTTCCTGCCTGCCGGATGATTGACAGCAGGGCTGGCAGACAGCACTTTATGGCCACACCCGCACCGGGTGGGGGAGATTTGGATGACACAACCCGCATTGCCGGCGGCAAGCCCGTTCCTGACGCCTGCCGACGCCGCCTGTCCGCCTGAATTTCTGGCGCTGGCGACTGGCGGCGCACCGCGCCCGGTGGCGTTTGTGCGGGCCATTGGCAGCCCGATTCTGGAGACCGCCCGCGATGCGCTGGCGGCCGGGCTTGCGGTGCCGATCCTTGTCGGTGAGGCAACGCAGATCGAACAGGACGCCGCCGCCATCGGCTGGGACCTTGCCGGGGCCAGCATCATCGACGCGGCGGGTGAGCAGGCCGCTATCGACGCCGCCGTTGCCGAGGTGGGGGCTGGGCGCGCGCACGGCCTGATCAAGGGACAGCTTCATACCGATATCTTCATGGGAACGATTGTCAGGCGCGCCTCGGGCATTCGCACCGACCGCCGGCTGGTGCATATCTTTGCGATGCTGCCGCCGGGTGGCGGGCGGCCGCTGTTGATCAGCGATGCGGCGGTGAATATCGCGCCGGATGTCGCCACCCGGACCGAGGCGGCGCTGGCGATGGCGGCACTGCTGCGCCGGATGGGGGTTGGTACGCCGCGGATTGCCGTCGTGTCGGCCACCGAATCGCAGCTTCCCGGCATGCCATCCAGCCTTGAGGCGGCCGAGATTGCCGCCGCCGCCACGGATGCTGATGACAGGGCTGTTTTTGCCGGGCCGCTATCCTTTGACCTGGCACTGTCGCCGGAATCGGTTGCCATCAAAGGCATCACCGCGGACAGTGATAGCGGCGCCGTCGCCGGTTATGCTGACGGGTTGATCATGCCTGACATTGTGTCCGGCAATGTGCTATTCAAGGCGCTCGCCTACTGCGCCGGGGGTCTTGCCGCCGGCGTCGTTCTTGGCGGCAGCGTTCCGATCATGCTGACCAGCCGGTCCGATCCGGCGGCGGCGCGACTGGCATCACTTGCACTGGCGGCCATCGCCGCACGGGAGGATCAGACATGACCGTTCAGCCGAAGGTCGACACCACCCCACATGTCAGCGACGAGATCAAGCAGACCACCTGCTACATGTGCGCCTGTCGTTGCGGCATCAATGTGCATCTTCGCGATGGCAAGATCCGCTATATCGAGGGCAACCGCGACCATCCGGTGAACAAGGGCGTGCTGTGCGCCAAGGGATCGGCCGGCATCATGCAGCATTATTCGCCGGCACGCCTGAAATCGCCGCTGCGCCGGGTCGGACCGCGCGGCTCCGGTCAGTTCGAGGAGATCAGCTGGGAAGAGGCGCTGCAGACCGCCACCGACTGGCTGGCGCCAATCCGCAAGAGTGATCCGCGCAAGCTGGCCTTCTTCACCGGCCGTGACCAGTCGCAGGCGCTGACAGGCTGGTGGGCGCAGCAGTTCGGCACCCCGAATTTCGCCGCTCATGGCGGCTTCTGCTCGGTCAATATGGCGGCTGGCGGGATCTACACGCTTGGTGGCGCCTTCTGGGAATTCGGCTCGCCAGACTGGGACCTGACCGAGCTTTTCATTCTGTTCGGCGTCGCCGAGGATCATGATTCGAATCCGATCAAGATCGGGCTTGGCAAGCTGAAGACGCGCGGCGCGCGGGTGATTTCGGTGAATCCGGTACAGACCGGCTATGCCGCGATCTCCGATGACTGGTATGGCGTGACGCCGGGCACCGACGGGTTGTTGATCCTGTCGCTGGTGCGCGAATTGATGCGCGCCGGCAAGATCGATATCGATTATCTCAGTCGCTACACCAACGCGCCGTGGCTTGTCATTCGCAACCCCGGCAAGGCGAATGACGGGCTGTTCCTGCGTGATGATGATGGCACGCCGCTTGTTCTCGACCGGGCGTCCGGCAAGACCGCGCCGCATTCCGACGCGTCGGTCAAGGTGGCGCTTCAGGGCGAGGTGAAGGTGAAGGGCGGCGGCACCGCCGTGCCGGCCTTCACGCTGATGGCCGAGGCCTACCTGACCGATGATTACGCGCCCGAGACAGTGGCCCCGAAGGTCGGCATCACGGCCGCGCGGATACGCCAGCTTGCCGCCGATCTGGCCGCAGCGGCGTTCGAGAAGGAAGTGGTGATCGAGCAGCCCTGGACCGACTGGAAGGGCGAAAAGCATGACCGCATGGTCGGTCGTCCTGTCTCGATGCACGCCATGCGCGGGATTTCGGCGCATTCGAACGGCTTCCAGACCTGCCGTGCGCTGCATATGCTGCAGCTTCTTCTGGGCTCGGTCGAGGCCCCCGGCGGGTTCCGCTTCAAGCCGCCCTATCCAAAGCCGCCGCATGTGCATCCGAAACCTGCCGGCAGACCCGATCAGGTCGCGCCGGAGACGCCGCTTGCCGGCGCGCCGCTTGGCTATGTTCTGGGGCCGGAGGATCTGATCATCGATGCCGATGGCACGCCGCAGCGGATCGACAAGGCCTATAGCTGGGATGCGCCGATGTCGGCACACGGGATGATGCATATGGTCATCTCGAACGCTGTCGCCGGTGATCCATATCCGGTCGATGTATTGTTCATGTATATGGCCAACATGGCGTGGAATTCGTCGATGAACACGCGCGGCGTCATGGAAATGCTGACCGAAACGGACCCCGAGACAGGTGAGTACAAGATCCCCAAGCTGATCTATTCCGATGCCTATTCCTCGGAAATGGTGGCCTATGCCGATCTTGTTCTTCCCGACACCACATATCTTGAACGGCATGACGCGATCTCGCTTCTCGACCGCCCGATCTGTGAGGCTGACGCGGTCGCCGATGCCATCCGCTGGCCGGTTGTCGAGCCGGATCGCGATGTGCGCTGCTTCCAGTCGGTGCTTCTCGATCTTGGCGCGCGGCTTGGCCTTCCCGGCATGGTCGATGAGGATGGCAAGGCGAAATATGAGGATTATGGCGACTATATCGTCAATCATGAACGCAAGCCCGGCATCGGGCCGCTGGCCGGCTTCCGCGGTGACAATGGCACGGCCGAAGGGCGCGGCGCGCCGAACAGCGAGCAGCTAGACGCCTATATCGCCAATGGCGCCTTCTGGCACACTGAAATCCCCGCCGAGGCACGCTATTTCAAGCCGGCGAATGCGGCCTATCAGCAATTCGCCGTTGAGATGGGGTTCTACGACGCACCGCAGCCCTATGCCTTCCAGATCTATGCCGAGGTGCTGCAGAAATTCCGCCTTGCCGCCGAGGGTCATGGCGACCAGCAACCGCCTGACCATTTGCGCGAGCGCATGCGGACCTGTTTCACGCCGCTGCCCAGCTGGTACCCGCCCTTTGAGGGAAGCGCCGTCGATGAGGACGCCTATCCGCTTCACGCGCTGACCCAGCGGCCGATGGCGATGTACCATTCCTGGGGATCGCAGAATGCCTGGCTTCGCCAGATCCACGGTCACAATCCGATGTTCATCTCGCAGGCGCTTGCCGCCGAGCATGACCTGAGCGATGGCGACTGGATCTGGGTCACCTCGCATCATGGCCGCATCCGTGTGCCGGTGGCGGTGATGGCCGGCGTCAATGACCGGACCATCTGGACCTGGAATGCCATTGGCAAGCGCAAGGGGGCGTGGCAACTCGACCCCGACGCACCGGAGGCGAAAAAGGGCTTCCTTCTGAACCATCTGATCCATGAATTGCTGCCGCCAAAGGGCGATGGCATGCGCTGGTCGAATTCCGACCCGATCACCGGCCAGGCCGCCTGGTTTGATCTGCGGGTGCAGATTGAAAAGGCGGCGGCGGATGAGGCTGCTGAATCCTGGCCGCAATTCGATACGCTGCCGCGAATGAATGGCGAGGACGCGCCCGAGGCGACGCTTCGCTATGGCATCGAATGGACGCCACAAGGGGCAAACCATAAGGGCGACAAGAAAAATGGGGGAGACAAGTCATGACCATGCTGCCGGAGGCGTCGGCGATCAAGCTCGGGCTTGTCATCGACCTTGATATCTGCGTCGGCTGCCAGGCCTGCGTTGTCAATTGCAAGGAATGGAACACCGCCGGCTATGGCGCGCCGCTGGCCGATACAGATGCCTATGGCGAGTCACCCAGCGGTGCCTGGTTGAATCGGGTGCATGCCTATGAGGCTGGCGACGGGGCCGATTCACGCACCGTCCATTTCCCGAAATCCTGCCTGCATTGTGAAGAGGCGCCCTGCGTTACCGTCTGCCCGACCGGCGCGTCCTTCAAGCGGGCCGAGGATGGTATCGTGCTGGTGAATGAGGATTGGTGCATCGGTTGCGGGCTGTGCGCCTGGTCATGCCCATACGGTGCGCGCGAACTGGACCCGGCCGAAGGCGTGATGAAGAAATGCACCCTCTGCGTGGACCGAATCTATAATGACAATCTGCCGGAGGAAGACCGGGAGCCGGCCTGTGTGCGCACCTGCCCGACCAACGCCCGTCATTTCGGCGATCTTGGTGATCCGAATTCCGAGGTCAGCCTGATGGTGGCGGCACGTGACGGCATCGATCTGATGCCCGAACAGGGCACCAAACCGGTCAATAAATACCTGCCGCCGCGCCCGCGCAGGGCCGCCGATGAGGCGCCTGTCTCGCTGGTGGCGATGGCCGAGGCCGACACGCCGACAGGCTTCTGGAAATGGGTCGACAGCACGCTCGACAGGCTCGGCTGACACCGGCTGCGGACACCAGCTGCGGACACCAGCTGTGGACACTGGCGAAAGATACGGGCGACAGATACGGGCGACAGATACTGGCGATAAATACGGGGACACGAAAATGCGGCCTGCCTGGTCAATCATCTTCTTCACCACAATCTCCGGCCTTGGCCTCGGCCTTGCCGGCTGGATCGTTCTTGGCCTGCTGCCACTGATGACACAGGCAAGCGTGATGGGTGTCGGCATCGGCACGCTGGCGCTGATCGGGGTTGGCCTGATCAGCTCGACCTTCCATCTTGGCCATCCCGAACGGGCCTGGCGCGCGCTTAGCCAATGGCGGTCAAGCTGGCTGTCGCGTGAAGGCGTGCTGGCGGTGATCGTGATGGCCGGGCTTGCCGGCTGGTTCGCGGTTGCCTATCGCGGCGGTTATGTGCCGATGTGGGCCAATCTGCTGCTTCTCGTGCTGATCTATGTCACTGTCTATGCCACCTCGATGATCTATGCCTCGCTGAAGACGGTGGCGCGCTGGCACCATCCGCTGACGCCGATCTGCTATCTGATGTTCGCCGCCGCCGGCGGCCTGTTGGCGACGCTGGCGCTGCTGGCCATTCTGCGGCTGCCGATCACCGCGGCGCTGGCGCAGGCGGCCATCGTGCTGATGCTGTCGGCCTGGGGCGTGAAGCTTGCCTGGTGGCGGCTTGCCGGCATGGCCAAGCAGGCCGGCAGCATTGAATCCGCCACCGGTCTTGGTGCGCTTGGCGCGGTGCGGCCGCTGATGCCGCCGCATACCGAGGAAAACTACCTGCAGCATGAAATGGGCTTTGTCGTCGCGCGCAGGCATGCCGACAAGCTGCGGATGATCGCGTTGTTGCTTGGCGGCGGAATGCCGGTGGTAATCCTGGTGCTGGCACCGGCCTCGGCCGGGGCGCTGGCGGTGGCGGTGCTGGCGCATGTTGCCGGCATGTTTGTCGAACGCTGGCTGTTCTTCGCCGAGGCAAAGCACGTCGTCACATTGTATTATGGAGAGGCCGCCTGATCGCCTGATGGCAGGCTGTCCGGGTCCAGCGTCAGCCCGCCAAGCCGGGCGAAACGCTGCAGTTCGGCATGCAGGCGGTCGGTGCGCGCGCCCGCCCATCTGACGCCCGGCTCCGGCCAGAACCCGGCCACCCGCATCAGACCCTCCCGGCGATCGCCCTTCAGCTCGATCCGGCCGACAAACCGGTCGCCCTCCAGCAGCGGATAGACATAATAGCCCCAGCGCCGGTCGGCTGCTGGCACGAACATCTCGTTCCTGTATTCGAACCCGAACAGCCGTAGAAGCCGCCGCCGGTCGCGAATCGCCGGATCGAACGGGTTGATGATCCGCAGACGTGTCGGCGCGGTGGCGATCTCCGCCAGCCGGGTTTCGATGTCGGGCCGGGCGAGGGCGTCATGCCGGTGGCCATCGGCGCCCTCGATCTGTACCGGAACAAGCTGGTGCCGATCAGCCCATTTGGTAACCTCGCCGGGGGTTACCGCGTCCCAGAACAGCCGGACCTCGCTGGTGGAGGCGATCCACAGCCGGTCAATGGCGCCGTCGCACAGCCAGTCCGCCTGCTCGCGCATCGTCGCGCCGTTGCCGCCAGGGGCGGGAAAGACCCGCGAACCAAGATCGTAAAATTTGACAAAATTCTCGCGGTGCGATGTCGCCAGCTCGCCGGCATACCACATCTGTTCCAGCGCCTTTTTGTGCGGTGGCCGGGCCCACATCTCGGCGGTGCGCGGGCGGCTTTCAAAGGCGTGCGTCGATAGCGGGCCTTCGGCCTCGATACGCGCGCGGATGGCGCGGATGTCATCCTTTGTCAGTCCCGAGCGGTACCAGGCGGCGTTCGCCGCGCGCTTGCCAAGCCGGTCGAACTGGCGCTGCCACATCGGATAGACATCCGTCGGGATCAGCGAGGCATCATGGGTGAAATGTTCGAACAAGGCGCGCTGGCGCAGCAGGGTCCAGACCATGCCCTCGCGATAGCGCTGGGCCCGGCTCCACAGGATATGGTCATGCGCGCGCACGATGTTGCGCACCGTGTCGATCTGCAGGAATCCCAGCCGGTGGATCAGCCCGGACAGATCAAGTGCGCCGGTCGGCGGCGTGACAAGGTGGTTTGCCGCCAGCCAGAGCCGCCGTGCCTGCCGGTTGCTGATGGCAAGCCGGTTGCTGATGGCAAGCCGGTGCCGGGTGGAGGGTTGTACTGACATTTTCGCTGTTTCCGCCGGTCATGCGATGAACTGCCCTGCGGCCCATCCTATCGGTGGCGAACCTTTCCGGCCCAGACAAAAAAACGGCCCGCCGGGGCGGACCGTTCCAAAAATTTTGCAGTGAGGCCAGCGTCAGATCAGCAGCGGTGCGATGACCAGGCTGACAATCGCCATGACGTTGATCAGGATGTTCATCGACGGGCCGGAGGTGTCCTTCAGCGGGTCGCCGACGGTATCGCCGACAACGGCCGCCTTGTGAACGTCGGAACCCTTGCCGCCAAGATTGCCCTTTTCGACATATTTCTTGGCGTTGTCCCAGGCACCGCCGGCATTCGCCATCATCAGCGCCATCATCACACAGCAGATCAGCGCGCCGCCAAGCATGCCGCCAAGCGCCTTCGGCCCAAGACCGAAACCGATAACGACAGGGGCCAGAACGGCCAGCGAACCCGGCATGATCATCCGGCGCAGCGCGGCGCGGGTTGCGATATCAACGCAGCGCGCGGTGTCCGGCTTTGCCTTGCCCTCGAGAAGGCCGGGGATCTCCTTGAACTGGCGGCGAACCTCGACAATCATTTCGAAGGCAGCGTCACCAACAGCCGTCATCGTCATCGAGGCGACAATGAACGGGAAGATGCCGCCAATGAACATACCAACAAGAACAATCGGGTCATTGATGGCCAGAACGAAGTCCGGGTCACCATTGCTGACCTTGGCAATATAGGCGCTGATCAGGGCCAGCGCGGCAAGCGCTGCGGCACTGATGGCAAAGCCCTTGCCGATGGCGGCGGTGGTGTTGCCAACCTCGTCAAGCGAGTCGGTGATCTCACGCGTCTCCGGACCCAGCTCCGCCATTTCGGCAATGCCACCGGCATTGTCGGCAACCGGGCCATAGGCGTCGATCGCCATGGTGATGCCGACGGTGGCCAGCATGCCGACCGCCGCCATGCCGACGCCGTAAAGGCCGGCCGACTGGTTGGCAAAGAAGATGATCGCGGCGATGGTCAGAACCGGAATCGCCACAGATTGCATGCCAACGGCAAGGCCGCTGATCATGATCGTGGCCGGACCGGTTTCGCCATCCTTGGCGATTTTCCGGACAGGGGGGCCGCCGGTGTAATACTCGGTAACCAACCCGACGATGATACCGCCGATGGCACCGACAAGAACCGCCATCCAGACGCCAGCCGAGGCGCCCATGCTGGTGATCACGAAATAGGCGGCGGCGATGAACACGACCGACGAGCCGATGGTGCCGAAGCGAAGCGCGACGTCCGGGCTCTTATTGGCAAACATGCGTACCGAAAGGATGCCGAGAAGCGAGCAGACAATGCCGGTCGAGGCAAGCGTGAGCGGCATGAACTGCAGCACCCCACGGTCACCGCCAAGGGCTTCGACCGAGGCCACCGACATCGAGGCGGCAAGCGCGATCGAGGCAATCATCGAACCGCAATAGGATTCAAAGATGTCTGATCCCATACCGGCAACGTCACCGACATTATCACCGACATTGTCGGCGATGACGGCAGGGTTGCGGGGGTCATCCTCGGGAATGCCTGCCTCGACCTTGCCAACAAGGTCGGCGCCGACATCGGCCGATTTGGTGAAGATACCACCACCGACACGGCTGAACAGGGCCACCGACGAGCCGCCCATGGCGAAGCCTTCGATGGCTTCGATGCCGTGCGCGGTATCACCCATGAAGTGATACAGGATACCGATGCCGACCAGACCCATGGCGGCGACGGTCAGGCCCATGATCGAGCCGCCGAAAAAGGCGACGTTCAGGGCTTCGGCCGCGCCCTTGGTGTTTGCGGCAACGGCGGTGCGGACATTCGCCTTGGTGGCGGTGTACATGCCGATATAGCCGGCAGTGCCCGAACACAGCGCGCCAAGCGTGAAGGCGATGGCGGTGTCGGCACCGAGGCTGGCATAAAGCGCGACAATACAGATAATGCAGAAGATGCCGAGGCGCTTGTATTCGCTGGCCATGAAGACCATGGCGCCGAGGTGGATCTCGTCGGAGATCTCCTTGACCCGGCCTTCGCCTGCGGGAGTCTGCAGGATTCGTGCATAGACCAGAAAGGCCGCGACCAGGCCCAGAATGCCCAGGCTGATCGGCAGAACGGCTGAGGTAAGCATGAAAACTTCCTTTTGGTTGGTGTAGAAACAGGACTACCGCGCTGCCGGATGCTCCCCCCGACAGGCCGCGTAAACCGCCGAGTTTATAGACGCTTACTCATAGGCTGTAAAGCCAGCGTTTCGGCGGGGATTGCAGCGGTTATGACAGTGGGCATTCCCCCGCGATGATGCTGCCGGCCTGCCAGCTCCGCGACCGGCTTGAACGACGCCGCGACGGCCGCGCCTGACCGGGGACACAGGGCTTGCTTTCGGTTGACTTGATTTGATGGCCAGCCGCATACTTGCGTCATCAATTCAGAACGCCAGGCCGACGGTGATGGTCAGTGATATCCGTCCGCCCCACAGATATCCGGGAGACCCCGATGACACATCTCATAAAAACCCGCTTCTTGCTGGTGGCCGCAGCCGCCATGCTCACTGCCGGCGCGGCGCAGGCGCAGGAAGTGCTGAACGTCTATAACTGGTCGGACTATATCGCCGAGGACACCATCGCCAATTTCGAGGCCGAGACCGGCATCAAAGTGACCTATGATGTGTATGATTCGAACGAGGTTCTGGAGGCCAAGATGCTGGCCGGCTCCTCGGGTTACGACGTCGTCGTGCCGACAGGTGACTTCCTTGCCCGTGGCCGCGAGGCCGGCGCCTATCAGGATCTCGACCTTGCACGGCTGGGAAATTACAGCGGTCAGGACATGCAGGTGCAGCGCTTCGCCAACAATCAGATTGGCGTCAACAATGCCGGCGCCGTCTATATGTGGGGGACCACCGGCATTGCCTATAATGCGGCGATGATCGAGGAACGCCTCGGTGCCGACGCGCCAACCGACAGCTGGTCGCTGATCCTCGACCCGCAATATGCCTCGAAGCTTGAGGATTGCGGTGTCGCCATCCTCGATGCGCCAACCGATGTGCTGCCGAACGTCATCGCCTATATGGGCGGTGACGGCACCAGCACCGATGCCAAGGATTTCGAGGCTGCCGGCGAGGTTCTGAACGCGGTCCGCCCGCATCTTCGCTACATCCATTCCAGCCAGTCGATCAATGACATCGCCAATGGCGATATCTGTGCCGCCATCATGTGGTCGGGCGATGCATTCCAGGCGGCCTACCGTGCCGAGGAAGCCGAAAACGGTCACACCATCGAATATTATATTCCGGCAGAAGGCACGAATCTGTGGTTTGACCATTTCGCCATCCCGGCCGATGCGAAGAACCTCGACAATGCCTACAGGTTCATCGACTACATGCTCCGCGCCGATGTCGCCGCCAATAATGTAAATTATGTCTGGTATGCCAGCGGCAGCGAGGGCGCCAAGCCGTCGATCGATCCCGAGATTCTCGAACATCCGGGGATCTACCCGACCGAGGAGGCCAAGAAGAACCTGTTCGTCGTGCCTGTCTATGATGCCAGACTCGACCGGTCGGTGACCCGCGTCTGGTCGCGCTTCTCCTCCGGCAGCTGAGCCTGACCAACATGCGCACGCAACTTTCCCGCCGCCGGCACCTGCATGCTGGCGGCGGTGCTGTTTCAGGCCCGCTGCCTGCCTGCCGCCGTGCCCCCTCGGTCCCCCGTTAGGTCTGCCATGTCCCCCTTCATCCGAATCAGGAACGTGACACGACGCTTCGGCGATGTCGTGGCCGTCGATGATCTGTCGCTTGATATCGACCGGGGCGAGCTGTTCTGCCTGCTGGGGGCGTCGGGATGCGGCAAGACCACATTGCTGCGCATGCTGGCGGGCTTCGAGCGCGTCGACAGTGGCAGTATCGAGATTGACGGCATTGACATGGCGGCGGTGCCGCCGGCGGCGCGGCCGGTCAATATCATGTTCCAGAATTACGCGCTGTTCCCGCATATGTCGGTGGCCGACAATATCGCCTATGGGCTGCGCCGGGCCGGGTTGCCAAAGCCCGAGATCGCGGCAAGGCGCGAAGAATTGCTGCGGCTTGTCAGGTTGACCGGCATGGGTGGACGCAAGCCGCACCAGCTGTCAGGCGGCCAGCGCCAGCGTGTGGCGCTGGCCCGGGCGCTGGCCCGGCGGCCGAAATTGCTGCTTCTCGACGAGCCTCTTGCCGCACTCGACAAGAAGCTTCGCGAGGATACGCAGTTCGAGCTTGTCGATATTCAGGAGCGGCTCGAGACCACCTTCATCGTCGTCACCCATGATCAGGAAGAGGCGATGACGCTGGCCACCCGGATCGGGGTGATGGATGAAGGCAGGCTTGTCCAGGTTGACACGCCGCGCACCCTCTATGACCGGCCGCGCAACCAGTTCATCGCCGATTTCCTTGGCACTGTCAGTTTTCTTGACGGCGTCGTCGCATCTCTCGATGACGGGCTGCTGTCGATTGATGGTACGGTCCCGGTGGCGGCGGTCGATCCCGGCGGCTTTGCCGTCGGCGACGCTGTCCGGATGGCGATCCGTCCGGAAAAGATCGTGCTGGACCCGGCGGCGCGTGGCACCGTCAACGAGATCCCGGTGACGGTCGAGGATCTGGCCTTTACCGGCGTGGCGACAAACTACCGGGTGATCGGGCCGGATGGCTTGCGCCTGAAACTGACACAGCCGAACCAGCGCGGCGATGTCGCGCCGCTGGAATGGGAACAGCGGGGCTTTGTCAGTTTTGATCCGGCAGATGTTGTCCTGCTCAGGGACTGACGGCGATGGTGGTGGCACGACAATGGCTCTCGCGTCACGGACGATGGCTGGTCGTGGCATTGCCGCTGCTGTGGCTGCTGATCTTCTTCCTGCTGCCGCTTGTCGAGGTGGCGCAGACCTCCTTCACCACGGCACGGCGGGGAATACCGCCCTTTGCCCCGCTCTGGGGGTTTGGCGAGGACGGGTTCTTCACCAATTTCAATCTCGAGAATTACGGCCTGCTGCTGGATTACTGGCAGGATTATATCGGCCCCGCCGGGAACAGCCTGCGGCTGGCCTTCTTCTCGACGGTGATCTGCCTTCTCTTCGCCTACCCAATGGCCTGGTGGATTGCCAGATCGGACCCGCGCCGACGGGCGATCCTGCTGGTGCTGGTGATGCTGCCTTTCTGGACCTCCAGCCTGTTGCGGATTTACGCGCTGATCGGGCTGTTGAACCCGAACGGCTTCATCAACAGCATGCTGATATTTTTTGGTTTGATCGACACGCCGTTGCGCATGATGCAGACCGATTTCTCGATCTATATGGGCATGGTGCTGACCTATCTGCCGCTGATGATCCTGCCGCTCTATGCGGTGATGATCAGGCTCGAGGATGACCTTCTTGACGCCGCCGCCGACCTTGGTGCCTCGCGGGCCGGGGTGTTCATGACCGTTGTCCTGCCGTTGACACTGCCCGGCATTATCGCTGGCAGCCTGCTTGTCTTCATCCCGGCGGTGGGTGAATTCGTCATTCCGGCGCTGCTTGGCGGGCCCGAACAGATCATGGTCGGCAAGGTGCTGTGGACCGAATTCTTCCGCAACCGCGACTGGCCGGTGGCCTCGGCCATCGCCATGCTGCTGCTGGCGATCCTCGCGCTGCCGATCATCTATGCCCGCTATCAGGATGGCCGCGAAACCGCGCTTGACCGGGCAGAGGGGCGGGCCGGCGGACGGGCGGACGGGCCGGGAGACGTGTCATGAAGCGCGGTATCTCCTGGCCGGCGCTGTGGCTTGCCATCATCGGGTTCGGAATTCTTTATGTGCCGGTCGTGGTGATGGTGGTCTACAGTTTTAACGCCAGTCGTCTGGTGTCGGTGTGGGCCGGCTTCTCGACCAAATGGTATGGCGAGTTGATGCAGAACGATCAGGTGCTGGCGGCGCTTGGCAAGTCACTATGGGTGGCGGTGAACGCGGCCACGCTGTCGACAATTTTCGGGGTGCTGATCGCGCTGGCCTTCGTGCGCTACGGCAATTTCCGCTTCCGGCTGCTGCTCAGCGCGCTGGCCAGCACGCCGCTGGTCATGCCCGAGGTTGTGACGGGTCTGTCGCTGCTGCTGCTGTTCATCGCGATGGAGGGGGTTCTGGGCTGGCCTGCCGGGCGCGGTCTCGACACCATCATCATCGCCCACACGACCTTCGGCATGTGTTTTGCCGCCGTTGTCGTGCAGTCGCGGCTGCGTGATTTCGACATGTCGATCGAAGAGGCGGCGTCCGACCTCGGCGCGACACAGCCTTTCATCTTCTTCTCGATTACGCTGCCGATCATCGCGCCGGCGGTGATCGCCGCCTGGCTTCTTGCCTTCACGCTCAGCTTCGATGATCTTGTCATCGCCAGCTTCGTCAGCGGGCCGGGAAGCTCGACCCTGCCGATTGTCGTGTTTTCCAAGGTACGGCTTGGCGTGACGCCGGAAATCAACGCGCTGGCGACAATCATGATCGCGCTGGTGGCGGCAAGTGTTGTCGCTGCCAGCATCATCATCTATCGCAATGCCGCCGGCCGGGCGGCGACCGAGGAGAAAGGCAGTCAGCCATGAGTGACGAAGAAGAGGGGCCGAATCATCGCCGCGGCGATCAGGCGTTCCGCGATGGCGAGGGCCGTGGCAGCTGGACCGAAATGACTTATGGTGGGGCGCTCAGCTTTGCCCGCCGCCGCTACAGCCGCGATCTTGACGGCGTCGATATCGTGATCAGCGGCATCCCCTATGATAATGCGGTGACCTACCGTTCGGGATGCCGGCTCGGGCCGCGCGCCATCAGGGCCGGGTCGGTGCAGCTGGCCGAATTAAAGCATTTCCCGTTCGGCTTCGATCCGTTCGAGACATTGTCCGCGGTCGATTACGGCGACTGTTTCATCGATCCGCACCACCCGACAGGCGTGTTCGACAGCATCGAGGCGCATGCCGCCGGCATTCTTGCGTCCGGGGCGCTGATGCTCAGCCTCGGCGGCGATCATTCGGTGGCCTACCCGCTGCTGAAGGCGCATGCGGCGAAATATGGCCCGCTGGCGCTGGTCCAGTTCGACGCGCATTGCGATACCTGGCCGGATGACGGCACGCGGTTCGATCACGGCACGATGTTCGCGCGCGCGGCGGCCGAGGGGCTGATCGATGTCGGTAAATCAACGCAGGTCGGGCTTCGCACCTATAATGACAGCGATCACGGTTTCGAGATCCTGACCAGCCCGTGGGTGCATCGAAACGGCATCGATGCGGCGATGGATGTTGTACGTGACCGGGCCGGCGGTGCGCCGGTCTATCTGTCATTCGACATTGACGGGCTGGACCCGGCTTTCGCACCCGGGACCGGCACGCCTGTTGTCGGTGGTCTGGCAAGCTGGCAGGGGCTGGAATTCATCCGCGGGCTGGAGCCGCTGAACCTGATCGGCATGGACCTTGTCGAGGTCGCGCCGGCCTATGACCATGCCGAGATTACGGCGATTGCCGCCGCCAGCATGGCCTTTGACTGGTGCGCGGTGATTGCGAAAAAGCGTGGTGCCGTGCCCCGGCCAGTCGGACGAATTTAGAGCTTCAACCTGTCGCGCAATTTGAACCAGGCCATGCCGAGCGCCAGCGCCGGGGTGCGCAGCGGGCCGCCTGGAAACGGCATATGTGTCAGCTTGCTCATCACGTCGAACTGGCTGGCATCGCCGATGACGGCGTTCGCCAGCATCACGCCTGACTGTCCGGACAGCGCGACACCGTGGCCGGAGAATCCCTGCACGAAATAGATATCGTCATCGGTCCGGCCGAAATGCGGG
>CBFHRT010000004.1:0-36309 GCA_965658285.1 Puniceispirillaceae bacterium (SeqCode)
CGATGAAGCTGGCGCCGATGATCTTGCGCTTCGCCTCCGGGTCGGACACGCCGTCAAGCCGGCCAAGGAACATCTCAGAGACGTCGCGATGGATCAGCGGGATGTTGTAATGGCCACCGAACAGCGCCACCACCTCGTCCGCCTCGCCGGCGCGCAGCAACCCGTGATCGACGAAGACACAGGTCAGCTGGTCGCCGATGGCCTCATGGATCAGCACCGCCGCGACCGAGGAATCGACTCCGCCCGACAACCCGCAGATAACCTTGCCATCACCGACCTGCGCGCGGATTGCCGCGATGGCGCGGGCGCGGTAGGCGGTCATCGACCATTGACCCGAACAGCCGCACACCCCCAGCGCGAAGCGTGACAGCAGTTCAGCGCCCTCTTCGGTATGCACCACCTCGGGATGGAACTGCACGCCATAGAGCCGGCGCGCATCATCCGCCACCGCGGCATAGGGCGCGCCGCTGGAGGTCGCCACAACACGGAATCCCGGCGGCAACGCGGCGACATGGTCGCCATGGCTCATCCAGACAGTGCGGGACCCGCCAACCGGCCACAGCCCGTCAAACAGCTGGCACTCATCGGTGATGTCGAGGGTGGCGCGGCCGAATTCACGGCTTGTGCCGGGTTCGACCCGGCCGCCAAGCTGCTGGCACATCGTCTGCTGGCCATAACAGATCCCCAGAACCGGCACGCCAAGGTCGAACACCGTCTGCGGGGCGCGCGGCGTATCGGCCATCGCCACCGAATTCGGCCCGCCGGACAGGATGATGCCGCGCGGCGCGGTATCGGTGATCCGCTCAGGATCGGTCGTGCAGGGCAGGATTTCGGTATAGACGCCGACCTCGCGAAGGCGGCGGGCGATCAGCTGCGTGACCTGCGAGCCGAAATCGATAATCAGCACATTGTCATTTACAGTGTCATTCACACTGTCATTTACAGTGTCATTCACCGGATCGCTCATCATCCTGTCCTGTCGCTTCCTGTCCTTATGCCTACCGCCGCTTCGCCTGCAGCACCGTCAGGAAAAACCCGTCGGTCCCGTCCCGGCCCGGCAGCAGCCGCAGCATCCCGCCGGGCGTTGGCGGGCAGTTATCAGCGCCCATCACATCCTGCCAGATCGCCGGAATATCGGCGATTTCCAGTTCCGGTGCGTCGGCAAGAAACCGTTCGATCTGCGCCTCGCCCTCGCTGCGCAGAAGCGAGCAGGTAATGTAGATGATGCGCCCACCAGGGGCCACCATCGCCCGCCCCCGCTCGAGGAGCGCCGCCTGCGCCGCATGAAGGTCGGCAAGACCGGCCGCATCACAGCGCCATCTGGCATCGACGGCACGCCGCCAGGTGCCGGACCCGCTGCAGGGCGCATCGATGACGACACGGTCAAACTTGCCGCGATAGCGCTTTGTGCCCCAGTCGGCTGGCACCGCGACCCGTTCGATGTTGTGGATTCCGGCCCGTTTGATCCGCGCCGCGCCACGTTCAAGACGCACCGGGTCACTGTCCAGCGCGACGATCCGGCCCCGGTTCTGCATTGCCGCCGCCATCACCAGCGATTTGCCAGCCGCGCCGGCGCAGATATCGGCGACCTGCATGCCGGCCTGCGCGTCGCACAGCATTGCGGCAATCTGCGAGGCCTCATCCTGGATCTCGAACAGACCGTCGCGGAACTCCGGGCTATCCTCGACCCGCACCCGCTTTTCCATCCTGATGCCGAGCGGTGAAATCCGTGTCGGGTGACATTTCAGCCCACGCCCGGCAAGCCTGTCGCGAAGGCGCCGCCGATCTTCAAGCTTCAATGGGTTGATCCGGATATCGGTGCCGGCCTCGCCGCGCATGGCGGCAAGTTCGTCCTCGGCGGCCGCACCCAACGCCGCACATGCATCGGCAAGCAAATCCTCAGGCCATTCGAGGCGCGTTGCCAGTGGCATCGCGGGATCATCCAATACCGACCCGTCAAGCGCCGCAACGAGCGCCTGCTCGGCTTCGCTCAGTGCTGGCGGCGCATGCCTGTCCTCACCCCCGAAACGCGCCTCCAGCGTTGCGGCGTCCAGATCATCGGCAAGGCGCAGCGCCGCGATCACCTGCGACCGCGATGTGACCTCATGCCCCTGCGCCTCAAGATGCCAGGCAAGCCGCGCCGCGGCCCGGTGAATTGTCCAGAACAGCGCGCTGATGGCCTGCCTGTCACCGGATCCGGCATAGCGTCGTTGTTGCAGGCCACGGCGCAGCACCGCTCCCGCCGGAACACCTTCCGGCGCTTCGGACATGATCTCGATCACGGCAGCGATGCGGGCTGCAGGGGTCATGCGCGGCGGCGCTCCCGGGGCTCAGACACGCGGTCGGTAATTCGGCTCTTCGCGGGTGATCGTCACATCATGGACATGTGACTCGCTCAACCCGGCGCCGGTAATCCGCAGGAATTTGGCGTTCGCCTGAAAATCGGCGATGGTGGCATTGCCTGTATAGCCCATCGCGGCGCGAACGCCGCCAAGAAGCTGATGCAGGACATTCTCCGCCGGCCCCTTATAGGGCACCTGCCCCTCGATCCCCTCAGGCACCAGTTTCAATGGTTGCGAGACCTCGGCCTGGAAATAGCGGTCTGCCGAGCCGCGCGCCATCGCCCCGGTCGACCCCATGCCGCGATAGGCCTTATAGGAGCGTCCCTGATGCAGATAGACCTCGCCGGGCGTCTCGTCAGTGCCGGCCAGCAACGAGCCGACCATCGCGCAATCCCCGCCGGCGGCAAGCGCCTTGGCAAGATCGCCGGAATATTTGATCCCGCCATCGGCGATCACCGGCACGTTGGCGGCATGGCTGGCCTCGGCCGCATCCATAATCGCCGTCAGTTGCGGCACACCGACCCCGGCCACCATGCGGGTGGTGCAGATCGACCCCGGACCAATTCCGACCTTCACCGCGTCAGCTCCGGCATCGATCAACGCCTTCGCGCCATCCGCGGTGGCGACATTGCCGCCAATCACCTGAACCTCGTTCGCCATCTTGCGGATCGCTGTGACGGCGGCCAGAACGCCTTCGGAATGGCCATGCGCGGTGTCGACAACGACGACATCGACGCCGGCCTCAATCAGTGCCTCGGCGCGCGCCGCACCTTCCGGACCGGCGCCGGTGGCGGCCGCAACCAGAAGACGCCCGGCGCTATCCTTCGCCGCCATCGGATGATTGCGGGCCTTTTCGATGTCCTTGACAGTGATCAGCCCGATACAGCGTGACTTGTCATCAACAACAACAAGCTTTTCAATCCGGTGTTCATGAAGCAGCCGCTTTGCCTCCTCCTGGGTCGCGCCCTCGCCGATGGTAATCACCTCGCGGGTCATCAGGTCCCAGACCTTCTGGTTCAGGTCACTGGCAAACCGCACATCACGGTTGGTCAGGATGCCGGCAAGACGATAGGGCGGCTTGCCGTCACCATCGACCACCGGGATGCCGCTGATCTGGTGCGCCTTCATCAGTTCCAGCGCATCGCCAAGTGTGCGGTCCGGCGTGATGGTCAGCGGGTCCACGACCATGCCGCTCTCATATTTCTTGACGCGGCTGATCTCACCGGCCTGCGCCTCAATCGACATGTTCTTATGGATGACGCCAATGCCGCCGGCCTGCGCCATGGCGATGGCAAGCCGATGTTCGGTCACCGTGTCCATTGCCGCCGACAGCAGCGGTATTTTCAGATTGATTTCGCGCGTCAGCCTGGCCGTCACATCGGTGTCTGCAGGCAATACGGCCGAGCGTGACGGCTCGAGGAGCACGTCATCAAAAGTCAGGGCTTCGCGAATGTCCATAGGGTGCCTTCCGCCTGTCCGGTGGCGCGCCACTATATCTGAGGGTTCATGAGAAAGACACCCCCAAAATAAGCCAATCGAGGGGCAAAATGCCTGGATCGGGCCTAGATTGGCGAGTAGCCGCCGGGGGTGTCCGGCAGGGCCGCATCCGGCTGGCCGTCCTGACCATCATCACCGCCTTCTTCCGGGGCCTCACCAGCACGTCCGCCGGCCCCGTGAAAGCCGGTGGCAAGCACATAGCTTTCCACCGATTCCTGACGGCTCGCCTCCGGCTTGACATGCCGAACGGTCTGAAAATTGGCCTGCATGAGGTCCAGCACGCTCCGCTCGGCACCACCGCGGAAACATTTGGCAACAAAGAACCCATCCTCGACCAGCACCTCAATGGCGAAATCCAGTGCCGCCTCGAGAAGCGCCGTGGTGCGTAGATGGTCGGTCGGGCGGTGGCCTGTTGTCGCCGCCGCCATGTCGCTCATCACGCCGTGGGCACGCCCGCCGACGGCGCTGCGAACCCGGTCGATCATCACCGGATCGGTCATGTCGCCGACGAAGATCTCGACCCCGTCAAGGATATCGGTTTCCAGCAGGTCGATTCCGACAAGCCTGGCGGTGCCGTTGCCAAGCCGGATGCGGTCCGCCGTCACCTGCAGCCAGCCGCCCGGCGCACATCCCAGATCGACGATCGCCATCCCGGGCTTCAGCATTTCATAGCGGTCATCAATCTGTTCCAGCTTCAACGCCGCGCGCGAGCGGAACCCGCGCGATTTCGCCTGCGCCACGAACGGATCGTTGAGCTGCCGCGTCAGCCAGCGCTGCGAGGACGGTTTGCGGCCGCGCATCTTTTTTGGCTTGCGGGTCAGACCGGTATCATTGCGATAGCTGCGCCCCGAGGGGCCGCGTGTTGTTGATCGTCCGGCTGGCTTCCTTGGCATATCCCGCTTCCATGACGGGGTGGCCCGTCAAAACCCTTGCACCATAATACCCCACGCGATACCACAGTTGGGCAAATATTGACACTTCGGCATTCCGTCCTGCCTCATGGACGGGCTCCAGAGGACCCTATGGACCAAACCGAACGGCGCCAGCCCGACCTCAGCTGGCGCGACCATCTGCGCTGGAATGCGCGGCTCGCGGCACCGCTGATTATCGGGCAGTTGGCGACCATCGGAATCTGGACAAGCGACACCATCGCGATGGGGCAGATCGACAGTATCAGCCTTGCCGCCGGCGCGCTCGCCTCGCGCTATTACCAGCCACTCTATTTCCTCGCCCTCGGCATTTCGCTTGCCGTCGGCCCGCTGGTCGCGCAAGGCATTGGTTCCGGTGATGAACGTCAGGTCCGCCGTGCCTTTCGACAGGGCATGGCGGTCGCCTTTACGCTTGGCATGATCGCGGTGCCGCTGCTGTTCATCGGCGAAGAGGTGCTGGTCGCGCTGGGGCAGGATCCGGACCTGGCGCGGATTGGCGAGCCGTTCCTGATCTGGTCGAGTTTCGGCATGCCGTTCATGTTCCTGTCCTTCGTGCTGCGGCAATACATCATCTCGCACCAGCGACCCCTGCCGCAGGTCATCGCCGTGCTGCTGGCACTCGCCGCCAATATCGGCCTGAACGAGGTGTTCGTGTCCGGAATCGGCCCGTTTCCGGAAATGGGGCTCGCCGGGGTGGCGCTGGCGACCTCGATTGTCTATGTGGGGCTCTGCGCCGGGCTGGTCACCTATATCGCCACGGTATCGCCGTTCCGCAATGGCAGCCCGTTCCGGCGGCTTTGGGTGATGGATTGGGGGCTGACCGTCAGGCTGCTTCGCATCGGTGTGCCGATTGGCCTGACCATTGTTGCCGAGACCGGCATGTTCATCGCCGTGACCTTTCTGATCGGGCTGTTCAGCACTGCCGGCCTCGCCGCGGCGGCGATCACCAACCAGCTTGCGGCGGTGTTCTTCATGGTGCCGATCGCCATCGCCCAGGCAAGCACCATCCGCATCGGCAATTTCGCCGGCGCCGGCGACCGCCTGAACCTGTCGCGGAGCGCCAGCGCCAGCTTCTGGCTTGGCATCGGTGCGACGCTGATCACCACGATGATTCTGCTGCTCTGGCCGCGGACCCTTGTCGGCATCTTCCTCGACAGCAATGATGCGATGTTCGCCGAGGTGATGGCACTGGCTTTGCCGATGATGGTCTTGACCGCGCTGTTCCAGGTGCCGGACGGCTTGCAGGCCATCGCCATGTCAATCCTGCGCGGTCTCAACGACACGCGCATCCCCGGGACAATCGCCATCGCCAGCTTCTGGATCACCGGCGTCGGTGCCGGCGCGGTCTTCGGCTTCACCCTCGGCATGGGGCCGACAGGCGTCTGGGGCGGACTGGCACTGGGGCTGAGCGTGGCGGCCATCATCCTCAGCCTGCGCATGTGGCGCGCCATGCGGCGGGTTCGTGAAGGCGGGGCGATCCTCGCCGCCTGACCCGGCACAGCCGGAATGCAGACATACAGGCATCTCGACATCCCGACCTCCAGGCAGACATCCGGGAACCCGGCCACAATGCGTATTTTGCCAATAATCCTGCTTTCGGTATTCTGGCCCCGATGACCAAGGATGCACCACCATCTCCTGTTGCCGGCGCCGCGTTGCCGCTTGCCGGCCATGCCGCCATTCTGCCCGAGCTGACCGACTGGGCCCGGCAGCAAGCACCTGCTGGCCCGCTGAAGCCGGCAGACCTTGCCGCCACTCTGGCGCATTCACGGCATTTGCAGATCTTGGCGCGCGCGCATCCCGACCTTGTTGGCGCCGTCCCGGCAGGCCGCGGCACGGCCGAAATCAATGCTGCCATCAAGGCCTGTGAACGTGATGCCATAACCCTCACCGATGAACAGCAGATGATGACCGCGCTGCGCCGCCTTCGCCAGCGGAGCGCGCTGTGTGTGGCGCTTGCCGACATGGCCGGATGCGATGATGTCGAGACGCAGATGCGCTGGCTGAGCGAGGCCGCCGACGCCGCGGTACGATCTGCCGTCATCTGGCTGTTCCGCGAGGCCGCACGGCGCGGGAAAATCACCGGGGCCGATGTGTCGGCACTGCAGGGCGGCGCCGGATGCGGGTGGAGCGTGCTGGCACTTGGCAAGCTTGGTGCCGGTGAGCTGAACTATTCCTCGGACATCGACCTTGTTGTGCTTCACGACCCCATCGCCAATCCACTGGCAGACCGCGACACAAGCCAGCAATTCTATGTCGAGATGGCACGCCGGCTGGTCAGGCTGTTGTCTACGGCCACGCGTGATGGCATCGGCTGGCGGGTTGATCTGCGGCTTCGCCCCGACCCGGGTGCCACCGCCGTCAGCATCCAGCGCGAAGCGGCCATCGGCTATTACGAATCGATTGCACGGACTTGGGAGCGCGCCGCCTTTATTCGCGCCCGGCCAATCGCCGGCGATCTGGAGATGGGACAGCTTTTTCTGGCCGACATCCAGCCTTTCATCTGGCGACGAACGTTTGATTACACCGTCATGGACGACATGAAGATGATGTTGCGCCGCCCGGCGGCGGGGCTTGGCTGGGAGGGTTATGACCTGAAAACCGGCCCGAACGGCATCCGTAGCATCGAATTTCTGACGCATGTGCTCCAGCTTGTCGGCGGCGGCAGATCACCGTCACTTCGCGTCGGCAGCACGCTGCCGGCGCTGCGGGCACTGGCGGCCGAAGGCTGGATCACTGCGGATCAGTGCGAACGGCTTGGCGCCCTGTATCTGGCGCTGCGCCGGGCCGAGCATCGCCTGCAGATGATGGCCGACACGCAGACGCACGCGCTGCCGCGCACCATGACCGATATCGAAGATGTGGCGCGGTTCATGGGCCATGAGGATGCCGACAGCTTTCTTGCCGCGCTGTCTTCTGTCCTCGACGAGGTGGCGGTCAACACATCACACCGGCTTTTCGAACAGGCCGCGGATGAGACCGATGCCGGCGAGGCGCCGCTCTTCGATGATGAGGACAGGCTTGCCGGCTGGCTGGACTCGCGCGGCTTCCAGCGCCCGGCCGACATCGCCGCCGTCCTGTCAGGCTGGATGGCCGGCAGAATCGCCGCCACCCGGGGCGAGCGGGCCCGCACCCTGCTGTCGAGAATCATGCCGCCAATGCTGTCACATCTGTCAGGCGCGCAGGACCCCGACACAGCCTTTGCCGCCTTCGCCGGCTTCGTTGAAGGCCTCCCTGCAAGCGTGCAGATCTTCTCGCTGCTGGACCATAACCGCGACCTGACGCGCTTGCTTGGTGACATTCTTGTTCTCTCGCCGCGCCTTGGCGACAGGCTGCGACGCCATCCGATGCTGTTCGATCTGGTGCTGTTCGCCGCCTTCTTCGAACCGCTTCCCGCAGCCGACGAGCTTGAGACCGAGCTTCGGGCCGCCATCACAGACCAGCCGACCGAGCTGGCGCTTGATACGGTGACGCGCGTCACCCGCGAACGGCAGTTTCGCGCCGAGGTGCAGCATCTCAGCGGCGTCGCCGACAGGCGGGCGCTCGGCACCGCGCTTGCCGATATCGCCGAGGCCGCCATCCGCGTCATTCGGGACCTGGCCATCACCGACATGCAGCGCCGTCACGGGGCCATCGATGGCGACCTTGCCGTGCTTGCCATGGGGCGGCTCGGTCTTGGCGACCTGACGGCGACATCCGACCTCGACCTTGTCTTTGTCTGGGATGCGCCGGCGGGGTCAAGCTCAACCGGCATCGATGATGGCCAGCGCAGCCTTGGTGCCAACAGCTATTTCACCAGGCTGGCGCAGACCTTGGCGAACTGGCTTGGCGGCGCGACAGGCGAAGGCAAGCTGTTCACCATCGATTTGCGGCTTCGCCCAGATGGCGAGAAATCCGGACTTGCCCCGTCGCTGGCACGGCTGACAGCCTATTACCGCGACGAGGCGTGGCTGTGGGAAAAGCTGGCGCTTGGCAAGGCACGTCTGGTCACGCCGGCCGCGGGGTGCGGGGCTGTGGTTATCGACAGTCTGGCAGCGGTGCGCACCACGCCGCTGCCGCATGAGACCATCGCGCCGGCGCTTCACGACATGCGGCGACGGCTTCGCGCCAACGATGGCGAGGCCGATGACTGGCAGTTGCGAAAGCGTCCCGGCGGCATCAGCGAGCTTGATCTTCTGGTCCAGGCATTGCGGCTGCTGAACGCCGACCTGTTCAGCAATACCGCCTTGCCAGCGGACAGAATCCTCGATCGACTTGCCGAGATTGGCCGGGTGACGCCCGACGATGCCGAAGCGCTTGTCGCGGCGGAAAATCTCTATGCCGATCTGCATCACGCATTGCGGTTTGTGATGGGCACCAGCACAACGGACCCGGCGGCGTTGTCGGCCGCGGCGCGGCACTTCATCTGCGCAGCCTGCGACAGTCCCGATATCGCGGCATTGCGGGGGCGTATCGCGGGCCACCAGACCCAGATCGAGGCGCTGTTCGACAGACTTTTCCCACCGCCATCAGACTGATATTTAGCGAGATTTCGAAAATTCGACACTCTGTCTCCAAAACGACCCGATTTGGGGATTTTCTGGATAGACGTGGCGATTTTTTGGTCGCAAAGAGAGCGCATACGGCCACGGCCGTTGGATGATATTCCAACACATTTTTGACACTGGTGCCGGGCGCGTTTGATGTATCCGGTCCGACACCTGAACGGGGACCTGTTGATCCGCCATGCTGAGATCCGCATTGGCATCATGGACGCTGTTTTTCGGCCTGTTGCTGATCATGTCCGGCAACGGGCTGCAGGTCGTTCTGCTTGGCACCGAGGCGACCGAGGCCGGCTTCTCAAAAATCACCACCGGCTTTGTGATGGCCGGCTATTTCCTTGGTATTTTCTGCGGCTCTATCCTGGTGCCGCGGATGCTGGACAATGTGGGGCATGTGCGTGTCTTCGGCGCCATGGCGGCACTTGCCTCGGCCGCCGTTCTGATCGTGGCGGCGCTGGTCAATCCGGTTGTCTGGGCACTTATGCGCCTTCTCACCGGCTTCTGCTTTGCCGGCATGTATATCGTCTGTGAAAGCTGGCTGAACGACCAGTCGACCAACGAGACGCGGGGCCAGATGCTGTCGCTCTACATGATCGTCTCGATGGGGGGACTTGCCATTGGTCAGCTGATGATCGGCGCCGGTGGCGAGGACAGTATTGGGCTATTTCTTCTGGCCTCGGTACTGGTGTCGGTCGCCGTCGTGCCGGTGCTGTTGTCGGTCGGCAAGGCGCCGGCCTTCGAGGAGCCTGAACGGATGAGCCTGCGCCGCCTTGTGCAGGTCTCGCCGCTGGCGGTGGTCGGGCTGGGGATCAACGGTGTTGCCGTGTCGATGATGTTCGGCATGGGCGCCGTCTACGGGCTGTCGATCGGCCTTAACAATGCCGAGGTTGGCTATTTCATAACGGCACCGGTGATCGGAGCGCTGCTGTTGCAATATCCGGTCGGGCGGCTGTCCGACAGGTTCGACCGCCGGATGGTGATTTTCGGCGTCGCCGTGATGGGCGGCGGCGCGGCGGCGTTGGCAACCCTGTTCGGACGCGCCGATTTCGCGCTGCTGCTCGTCTGCATGCTGATCTATGGCGGATCGCTGTTCCCGCTCTATTCGCTGTGCATCGCGCATGCGAACGACTTTCTGACGCCAAGCCAGATGGTGGCAGCCGCCTCGGGCCTTGTCATGATCAATGGCGCCGGCGCGGTCCTCGGCTCGCCGCTGGCGGCATTGTCACTGGAATATTTCGGCGTTACCAGCTTCTTCATCCTGTTAACGGTCATCCAGCTGATGATCGGTGCGTTCGCGCTGTTCCGGATGACGCGCCGCGCCGCCGTGCCGAACCTCGCACAGGGCCCGTTCGTCGCCATCCCCGAATCCTCGAGTGCCATCGCCGCCACCCTGAACCCCGAGGCAGAATGGATTCCCGGCAGCGACGAGGAAGCCGAGGAAGACGACCCGTTCCGCGACAATCCCTATATCGACTGAAGATATATCGACTGACGTCCTTACACCGACTGACGCGACCTTCGATCAACCAACCCTTCAGGACCATCCCTTGGCAGGACGCGCGATGAAAGCGGATCTGCTTTTATCTCTGGATGGCATGCGCTCATTACATTAGTTTTTTCTTATGAAAAGACTGGTCCTGATCACCGCCGCCCTTCTGTTGCTGCAGACGGCCCTGAACCCTGTTGCCGCCAGTGACAGGCCGTTTTCGCTGCAGGGTGAAATCAGCGTCACCAAAGTCAGTGACGGTGATTCCCTTCGCAGCGGTGTGCTGAAGATCCGCCTTCACGGCATTGACGCGCCGGAGTTGAAACAGACCTGCATCGACAATCAGGGGGCAAGCTGGCCGTGCGGACGCGCCGCCCGCGAGGCGATGGCAGAGATCGCCACGACAGCACCGCTTCGCTGCGTGCTGATGGATGTTGATCGCTATGGCCGGTTGATCATGCGTTGTTTTGCTGGCAGGACCGATATCGCCGAGCATCTTGTTGCCAACGGTCTTGCCCTCGCCTATCGCCGCTACAGCACTGATTATGTTGCTGCGGAAACGACAGCGCGCCGACATCGGCGCGGCGTCTGGTCAGGCGAATTCGAGGCGCCCTGGGACTGGCGACGGCGCAAATGACGATTCGTCCGGGATCGCCTGCGACAAAGGGACTGACAAACCGGTTTTGCTCTGCCATATTCGGCGCGTGGAACCAGACCACTCCACCAAGGGGACGAGCATGAGCGAAGACGACCGCATCACCATCATCGCCGAAAGCTTCGAAGCTGCGGCACTCGAGTTTCACCGCCGCAACCTCGCATCGGAGGGCTATCGCATGGTCGGCCCGATCAGCATGCAGCGGTTCGAGCGGATGAACGGCCCGAAGCGCGAGGTGCTGTTCGACGGCAACCCGATGTTCGCGGTGACCTTCGCCAAGGAAGGCAACTAGAGCCGGCCCATCTTCGGTGGCGCAAATGACAGCAGGGCCAATGACAGCTGGCCAGCTGCAGGAGGCCAGCTACAGGAGGCCGAGTTCGCGAAGCTCGGCGACCAGTTCGGGCGGCATCGTGTCATCACCCTCATCGGTGACAGGCAGGTCTAGCGGCGCATCCTTCACTTCCAGATAGCGCCACCCCTGAAAAATCCGCACCCGTTTCGGCTCGACCGCAAACAGCTCCGGCGCCAGTATTATGCCACATGCCGGCTTGCCATCGGCACGCTGCATGCTGCGCAATTCGCGAATTGGCTGGCGGGCGCACATCACGCCCTTAATGACCCAGAACATGCTGCCACCATCAAGCACCTCTTCGGCGCGGCGCGGCGTGTTGCGGGTGACATGCATCAACTCCTGACCGGCCTCATGCCGCATCATCTGCCACTGCCGCAGGCTGGCCAGCGATTCCGATCCAACAGACAATTTCTTCAGATGCACGGTCATGCCGGATCATCCCTGCGCAACAGACCACCGCCAGACGGTGAGTAAGATGTTATGAAACCAGATGCGTTACGGAATTAAATATAGGGCGGCCAGCCCGAGAAACACGAAAAAACCGACAACATCGGTGATTGTCGTGATGAAAACGCTGGACGCCACCGCTGGATCGACACCGACCCGGACCAGACCAAGTGGCACCAGCGTGCCGCTGAGGCCGGCGACGACAAGGTTGGCGAACATTGCCACCGCCATCACCGCGGCGATATCGGGATCGCGGAACCAGAGGAAGGAAACGCTGGCCGCCAGCACCGCAAAGACGATGCCGTTCAGAACCGCCACGACAAGCTCGCGCCGGACAAAACTGGCGGCTGCGGCGCGGTCGATCTGGCGCAGCGCCAGCGCGCGAACAGCGACGGTCACCGTCTGGGTGCCGGCATTGCCACCCATCGAGGCGACAATCGGCATCAGCACCGCCAGCGCGACAAGCCGTTCGATCGTGGCATCAAACAACCCGATCACAGCCGAGGCGACAATCGCCGTCAGAAGGTTGATCAGAAGCCAGGAACTGCGTCCCTGAAGCGTTTCCCACAGGCTGGACCGGACATTCGAATCACCGACACCGGCCAGCGCCATCAGATCCTCTTCGGCCTCCTCGTCGATGACGCCGATCACATCATCAATTGTGATGACACCGATGAGGCGGCCATGTTCATCAATCACGGGGGCGCTGACCATGCCATAGCGGCGGAACAGGATCGCCACCTCTTCCTGGTCCATGTCGGCCGGGATCTTGCGGAAATCACCCTGCATGATCTCGCCGACGCGGCGTGGCCGCGGCGTACAGAGAAGTTTGCCGAGGCTGATCTCGCCAATCGGACTTCGCGCCGGATCGACAACGAAGATGAGATAGAAATCCGTGTCACCAAACTGCGAGCTTCGCAGGAAATCGATCGTCTGTCCGACCGTCCAGAAAGACGGCACGGTGACGATCTCGCGCTGCATCATCCGGCCGGCCGAATCCTCGGGATAGGCAAGCCCCTCTTCGACCAGAACCCGGTCCTCGGCCGGCAGCGCCGCCAGAACATCCTCGATCTCGCCCTGTTCAAGCTCCTCGATGATATTCACGGCATCATCGGTGTCGAGCGCCGGCAACTGCCGCGCCAGCGCCGCAACACCCATCACATGGACAATCTCATCGCGCGTGTTCTCGTCAAGAAAGGCGAGCGTTTCGGCATCCAGCCCGTCGCCAAGTGTACGGACAAGCGCCGCCGCCTGTTGCGCCGGCAGTCGTTCCAGAAGATCGGCCTGGTCAGCCGGGTGAAGCGGCGCGACAAGGGCGCGCGCGCGATCCTCAGCACCGCCCGTGATGGCGGCGACAATCGCCGATTCAACCTTTGGCGTCAGCCCGTAGAGCGCCGCCAGCCGGTCACCATCATCGCGGCGATCGGGCGAGTCCACGGCCTCGCGGGGCTCGCCGGGGCGCATCGCTGATTTGTTGTTGTCGGACGCCATTCACCCTGTCCTTCTGGCTGCGCAGGACGGCCCGCGATCACGGGCCCGGTGCGGCGCGCAGACTAACAGATCATCGGCGAATGGCAAAGCAAAGCTGAGCTGGAGGCTGGGGGAAAGCTGGAGAGAAATTTTGTTGCCCAGAGGTGTTTATGATCAGCTTTGAAATAAAATTACAAATTCAGTCATGCGATTATATTAGCTGTCGAGATCATAAAGGCCGATACGCCGTGAATGACCGTCGAATTTCACCTCATGCCCCACTGGTGGATGCGCCCGCTGCGCGCAATCCATGCGTTCACACACGGCGCAGCCGATGCCGATAGGCTCGTGCATGCGCTTGCGAGAGGCGTCGAATTCATCGGCATAGGCAAGATCACGCGCGTGATGGATCTCACAGCCAAGCGCAACGGCGAATTCCGGAGCCGCCTCGCCGGGCGGGGCCCAGGGGCGCGGCACCGTTCGCGCAATGGTGAAGAATTTCTGACCGTTCGGCAGCTCGGCCGCCTGGAACAGCATTCTGTCAGGTGTCCGGAAGGCCTTGTGAACATTCCATCGTGGACAGGTGCCACCATTCTTGGCGAACTGCATGCCACCGGCGGCAAGCCGTTTGGAAATATTGCCGGCATCATCGACCCGGATGAAGAAGAAAGGTATGCCGCGGGCATTTGGCGCGTTCAGGCTGGTCAGGCGGTGGCACACCTGTTCGAAACTGGCGCCGAACCGCCGCCCCAGCAGATCGAGGTCGTGGCGCAACTCGCGCGCCGATTCAAGGAATGATTCATAGGGCATCATCACCGCGGCGGCGAAATAGCCGGCCAGCGTGGTGCGGAACAGCGAGCGCGCCGACTCATCCGCGACGCCATACTCCTCGCACAGCGAAGCGATCAGATCGGTCTGCTCGATCAGCGCCGTCTGCACAAGAAGATGGAAGACGCGTTGCGGGCGGCGCAATGCCTCGCTGACAAGAATTTCCCGGCGATGCTGGTCATAGCGCCGCAACTGCGTTCCCATCACCGCCGCCGGAATCACCCGCACCCGCAGGCCAAGTCGGTCCCGCGCATACAGGATCAGCCTTTCAAGCAGCATGCCTCCATCACCCTCCTGACCAAGGATGGTGGCACGGCAGGCCTCGGCAGCGACCTCAAATTCGGCGAAATAATTGTTCGCCTGCTGGAGAACCGCACGAACCTGTTCAACCGGGCTGTTGCCGGCGCCATCCTGGCGCCCGTCGCCGGAGGACAGCTCCAGCTGGTCCCTGACCTTGCGATAGGCCTGAAACAGGCTGAGCATGCCGCGCGCCGCCGACGGCGCCGCCGTCACCAGATCCTGCAATTCGCGCCGCGAAACGCGGTCACCTGTCAGCAGCGGATCGGCAAATACCTCGGCAAGCTCGGTCAGCAGCGCCGGGCTGTCATCCTCGGCAAAGCTCTTCAGATCTATGTCGAATGAGTTGCCAAGCTTCAGCAGCAGGCTGACGGTCAGCGGGCGCTGATTATGTTCCAGCAGGTTCAGATAGGACGGGCTGATATCCAGCGCCTCGGCCATCGCCGTCTGGGACAGGCCGGCCGACTGGCGAAAGCGACGCAATTTATGGCCGACCAGGATCTTTTCCTGCATGGGGACTCCCTGTCCCGCGGTGGTAACACTGTCCTAAAGTAAATTTGTAAAAGGAAAATGTAAAGATTTTACTATTTTCACATTTGCACTTTTTTCCTCGGCCATAATTCTTTCCGGCGTTAGACAGAGACACAGCCAAGCAGCCGCACGCCAGATCCGGGACCAAATCCGAAGAACCGGGACCACATCCGGAGCAGATCAACCGTGCCGATAAGGCGTGCCGATAAGGAGAGACAAGATGACACCCAACACGAATGACGCCACAAATGACGCTACCAATGATCAGTTCGAAAGCCGCACCGGCGCCACGCCAAATCGCTTTGATGGCATCAAGCGCGATTACAGCATGGCCGATGTGGAGCGTCTGTCCGGGTCTGTGCGCATTGAACACACGCTGGCGCGCAATGGTGCGAACAAGCTGTGGGACCTTCTCCACACCGAGGATTATGTGCATTCGCTTGGCGCGATGACAGGCAACCAGGCCATGCAGATGGTCCGCGCCGGTCTGAAGGCGATCTATCTGTCCGGATGGCAGGTCGCAGCGGACGCCAACACCGCCGGCGGCATGTATCCCGACCAGTCGCTCTATCCGGCCAATTCCGGGCCTGAGCTGGCGCGCAAGATCAACCGCACGCTGCAACGTGCCGACCAGATCCAGAAGCTTGAGGGTGAAGGCGATGTAGACTGGTTCGCGCCCATCGTGGCCGATGCCGAGGCCGGTTTTGGCGGCGCGCTGAACGCCTTCGAGTTGACCCGCAACTATATCGAGGCCGGCGCCGCCGGCGTGCATTTCGAGGATCAGCTCGCCTCGGAAAAGAAATGCGGCCATATGGGCGGCAAGGTACTGATCCCGGTGCAGCAGCATGTCGCCAACCTGAACGCGGCGCGGCTTGCCGCCGACACGGCCGGCGTGCCGACGCTGATCGTCGCCAGAACCGATGCCGAGAGCGCGAAGCTGATCACCTCGGATGTTGACGAGCGTGACCGTCCGTTCCTGACCGGCGAGCGCACCGAGGAGGGATTCTTCCGCCTCGACCCCAAGGATTCATTCGAGCGTTGTGTCGTCCGCGGACTGGCCTTCGCCGAATATGCAGATCTGCTGTGGATGGAAACCTCTACCCCCAACCTTGAGCAGGCAAAGCGATTTGCCGACGCCATCCACAGCAGATTCCCGAACAAGATGCTGGCCTATAACTGCTCGCCAAGCTTCAACTGGTCAGCCAACCTGTCGGCAACCGACATCGAGCGCTTCCAGCGCGAGATCGGCGCCATGGGCTACAAGTACCAGTTCATCACCCTGGCCGGCTTCCATTCCATGAACTTCTCGATGTTCCAGCTTGCCAGCGGCTATCGCGATCGCGGCATGGAGGCCTATTGCGAGCTGCAGGACGCCGAGTTCGATGCCGAGGCATCTGGCTACACCGCCACCCGCCACCAGCGCGAGGTCGGGGCCGGCTGGTTCGACGCCATCTCGGTCGCCGTCAAGGGCGGGCAGTCCGCGACAACGGCGATGGCCGACTCGACCGAAGAGGCACAGTTCACCGCCACCGAGGACAGCATGGCGGCCGAATAACAGATACCTCCAACTGGTTGGTGCGACTGGCACTGGCAGCGGGCTTGGGGGAGCAGCGCACCATTTAGCATCAACCGGTTCCCGGGGGCCGGACGGGTTTCTTGCTTTGCCGTCCGGCCCCCTCTTCTTTTGCGCCCACCGGATGACCCGGCCAGATCAAGTATGATTTATCAATCGGCGGGTTTGAGGAGCGGCGCGGCAAGCGCCACAATCCGGTCATAGGCGATATCAATATCCGCCGCCGTGGTGGCAGTGGTGCCGATGCTGATGCGGATCACATAAATGCCGCGATGCATCGTCTGCGTCAGGTAGAGCGTGCCATCGCCATTCACCGCATCGACAAGCCGCGCATTCAGCGATTCAAGCGCCGCTGCATCTTCCATCCCGTCCGGCCGTAACCTGAAGCTGAACAGCCCCAGACGCGGCGTGCTGGTGATCTCGAAGCCGGGTGTGGCGCCGATCCGCGCCGCCAGATCGTCAGTCCAGGCGACATGGTTGCGGATGATCTCCTGCAGACCGGCCACGCCATAGACGCGTATCACAAACCACAGCTTCAGCGCCCGGAAGCGGCGCCCGAGCTCCAGCGTCAATTGCGAATAATCGGTGATTCCTTCGGCATCCTGGGTGACCAGATAGGCCGGCGTGATCGACATCGTCTTCTGAAAATCCTCGACCGACTTGATGAAATGCGCCGAGCAATCGAAATTCGTCATCAGCCATTTATGCGGGTTCATGACCAGTGAATCCGCCATCTCGATGCCGCGCGCGATGTGGCGGAATTCCGGGCAGATCAGCGCCGAGCCGGCCCAGGCGGCATCGACATGCGAGAACAGCCCCTCTTCCCTTGCTATCGGCAGAACCGTATCAAGCCTGTCGCCGGCACCAATGCCGGTGCCTCCAATCACACAGCACAGCGCGCAGGGCAGAAACCCGGCGGCGCGGTCAGCGGCAATCGCGGCACGCAGCGCGTCCGGATCCATCGCCCCATCATCATCGGTCGCCACAGTGACCAGATTTTCCCGCCCGATGCCCGACAGGAAAACCGCCTTTTCCACCGAGGAATGCGTCTGGTCAGTGGCATAGACCCGCAAGACAGGCTGGCCCGACAGGCCGGTTTCCTTGCCGGCCCAGTCGAGCGCCTTTTCGCGCGCCGTCAGAATGGCCGACAGCGTCGCCATCGCGGCGCCGGTCTGGATGATGCCGTACCACCCGTCACCGATGCCGGTCATCTGGCGCAGCCAGTCAAGGACATGGATTTCCATCTCGGTGCCGGCCGGCGAGGTCTGCCATAACAGGCAATTCGCCGCCATTGTCGCGGTCAGCCATTCGGCAAGGATCGAGGGCGGGCTGCTGTTCGCCGGGAAATAGGCAAAGAAACGCGGATGCTGCCAGTTCGTGACATGCGGCACGACAAGCGATTCGAAATCGGCGAAGACATCCTCGACCGACTCGCCCTGCTGCGGCGGGGCGGCGGGCAGGCTTGCCATCACCTCTCCCGGGCGCGTTGGCGGGCGTACCGGCCTGTCGCCAATCGTCTCCAGATAATCAGCCGACCATGCGGCGACGCGCTGGCCCCAATATTCCAGATCACGATTTTTCATTCAGGCCTCCCCGCCGACAATGAAAATGGCAATATCGCCAAGATTGGTTCCCGTTGGCGCGACCCGCAACAACGAATTGCAGCCGTCAAGAAACGGGTGGCTGTCATGCGCCGCCAGCGCCGCCGCCGCCGCATTGATATCGAATTCATGTTCGGAGGTGATCAACGCCCCCGCCGCATCGGTTGGCCCGTCACGCCCGTCTGTGCCGGCAATCAGCGCCGCCCAGCGGCGGTCCGGGGCAAGTTCATGCATGGCACTGGCAAAGGCAACGCCCATTTCCTGCGCCCGCCCACCCAAACCGGTACCGGCACCAAGCTGCACCGTGGTCTCACCGCCGGTCACGCCCCAGACACCGTCTGTCCCGCTACCGCCGACAAGCTGATGCGCCAGCAGCCTGGCGCAGTCGGCCGCCTCGCCAGTCAGCGGCGGCAGGTCAATCTCGCGCAACCCGTCCATGTCACCGGCAAGCGCCGCGCGGGCGGCGGCGCGGCACAGATCATTGCTGGCCAGCAGATGCGAGGTGACATTCGCCATCACCGGATCGCCGGGCCTGACCGGCAATTCGGCACCGCCATCCCCAATCCGCGCCAGATGCGCGGCCACGAAATCCAACCTGTCGAGACCGTTGGCGCGGATCAATTCGAGCGTGTCCGCAAGCGGCACCGGATCGGCGATGGCCGGACCGCTGGCGATGGATTCAAACCTGTCACCCGGCACATCCGACAGCAGGAACTGGGTGATCCGCGCCGGCGCGGCAAGGCGCGCCAGCCGGCCACCCTTCAGCGCCGAAAACAGGCGGCGCACCGCGTTCATGTCATGAATATCGAGGCCGCTGGCAAGAAGCGCCTCGTTCAGCGCCTTCTTGTCATCAAGACTGATGCCATCGGCCGGCGCCGGCAGCAGCGCCGAGCCACCACCGCTGATCAGCAGCAGCAGATGGTCATCCTCACCAAGCTGCGCGGCCAGGGCGCTGACCACGGCGCTGGCGGCAAGCCCGCGTTCATCCGGCACCGGATGCGCGCTGGCGAATGAGGTCATGCCGTCAATGGTGGCATAGCTTTCATCGGTGGTGACAATGATCCCGGGCGCGTTGCATCCGGCCTCGCGCACCGCGCCGGCCATGCTGGCAGCCGCCTTACCAATGGCGATGATGGCGGTTGGCGGACTCTCCAGCCGCTGCATCGCGGCCAACGTGACGGCGCCGGGATGCCCGGCCGCCAGCGCCGCGTCAAAGGCACCGCGCGCTCTATCACCCCAAAATGCCGCCGACACCGCCATCATCCCACCGGATCGGGAAGCGGTTCACCGGCGGCAAAGGCGCGGGCGTTCGCCACAACCTTCATCCCCATGGCGACCCGCGCCTCCCGCGTTGCCGATCCCAGATGCGGCAGCAGAACCGTGTTCGGTGCGGCCATGATGGCGGGATTGATCGCCGGCTCACCCTGATAGACGTCGAGGCCGGCACCGGCGATGGACCCGCTTTCCAGCGCCGCGACAAGCGCCGCCTCGTCGACGACATCGCCGCGCGCGGTGTTGATGACGTAAGAATCGGGCGGCATCGCACCAAGCGCCGTTTCATCCAGAATCTGGAAGGTGTCCGGCGTCGCCGCGCAATGCAGGCTGACGAAATCGCTGCCCGCGCAGAGTTCGGCCACGCTGGCATATTGGGTGCCGTTGACCCCGCCACCATCATCGACCTTCGAGCGGTTATGAAAACCGACCTCCATGCCAAAGCCGAAATGCGCCCGGTGCGCGACGGCCCGCCCGATCCGCCCCATGCCGATGATGCCAAGGCGCTTGCCGGTCATCGCCTGGCCGACAAGATGCGTCGGGCGCCAACCGCGCCACGCGCCGGCGCGAACCTCGCGCTCGCCCTCGCCGGCACGCCGGCACAGCATCAGCATCAGTGTCAGCGTCAGATCGGCGGTGGCATCGGTCAGCACGCCAGGCGTGTTCGATACCGGAAGGCCATGCGCCATCGCCGCGGCAAGGTCGATATGGTTCACCCCGACACCGTAATTCGCAATCATCCGGCAACGACCGGCGGCGCCGGCATTGATGATCTCGGCATCAATGCTGTCGGATACCGTCGGCGCGGCGATGTCGTGTGCGGCAAACCCCTCGGCCAGCGCGTCCTGCGACAGCGGCGCGTCATCCGTGTTGAAGGTGGCGTCGAAATGCGCGCTGAGCGCGTCCTCCGCAGCCTGCGGCCAGCGGCGTGTCACGAAAATACTTGGTTTCGTCATCTGTCATTACCTGTCAACCGGAAGGCGCTCTGGTGGCCCGGAACGGGCCAACCATCATCACCAGAATTGTCATCTCTGAATAGCAGAAGGGCACCGCCAAGGCGATGCCCTCCCCTGTATTTTATGTCTGTGTGGCAGGATCAGCCAGCCAGATCAGCCAGCTAGATCAGCCGGGCATTTCGCCCTGGATACCCTCGGCATAGAAGAAGATGTCACTCCACAGCGTGCCATCATTCAGCGCCTCGCCGGCCTTCACGACCACATTGCCCTTATTGTCCTTGATCGGGCCGGTGAAGATATTGTAGCCACCCTCGACCTTGGCAGCGGCCTTTTCGGCAGCGGCCTTCACATCGGCAGGCATGTTTTCGAACTGCGACAGGACGAGATAATCATCGGCCAGCCCCTTCCAGGTGTTGCCTGCCCAGTGGTCCGGGCCTTCGCCAGTCGACCAGGAACCGTCGAGGACCTGCTCGATCTTCTCGATGTAATAGTGCGACCAGTCATTCACTGACGAGAACAGCTGTGCGTTCGGCGCGAATGCCTTCATGTCGCTGGCCTGGCCAAAGCCGTGCAAGCCCGCCTTTTCAGCAATCTGCAGCATCGCCGGGGTGTCGGTGTGCTGTGCCATCACGTCGGCGCCCTGCGCGACAAGAACCTTTGCCGCGTCAGCTTCCTTAACAGGGTCTTCCCAGGTATTGGCCCAGATGACCATGATCTCGGCGTCCGGATTGACCTCACGCATGCCGATGGCAAAGGCGTTCAGCCCCTGATAGGCCTCAGGGATCGGGAACGGGGCGATGTAGCCGATCTTGTTCGTCTTCGTCATCATGCCGGCGACGATGCCCTGCACATAACGGCCTTCATAGAACCGGATATTGCCGGTCGCCATGTTGGCAGAGCGCTTATAGCCGGTGATATGCTCAAACTTCACGTCAGGGAAATCCTTCGAGACCTCAAGCATCGGATCCATGAAACCGAACGAGGTGCCGAAAATGATCTTGTGGCCTGTATTTGCGAGTTCCCGTGTGATACGCGCCGCATCAGGGCCTTCCGGCACATTCTCGACAAAGGTCGTCTCGACCTTGTCTCCGAAATGGGCTTCAACCTTCTGACGCGCTACTTCATGCGCATAGGTCCATCCGTGATCTCCCGGCGTTCCAAGATAGAGGAACCCGACCTTAACCTTACCATCATCAACTGCCACATCTGTTTTCTCCTCTTTCGGAATCAAAAACAGTGCTCCGGCCGCCAATACGAGGATCGCACCAAGTAGTAACGGAAGTTTATTTCCCTTCATATTCTCTCTCCTTTTTAGAAATCAGGTCCAGAATGCAAAACATATTCCCTATAGACTATTTTCCAGCATGGAACGCACGCCCCAGACAGGCCGGCGAGTTCGCCAGCGCAAATTCTCTGTTCCGTGATATCAGGACAAGAACAATGATGGTAGCAAGATAGGGCAGCATTGACAGGAATTGTGACGGGATCGTCCACCCGCGCGCCTGTCCGGCAAGCTGCATGATGGTGATACCGCCGAAAATCAGCGCGCCAACAAGAACGCGCCACGGCATCCACGAGGCAAACACGACAAGCGCCAGTGCGATCCAGCCGCGCCCGGCGGTCATGCCCTCGGCCCAATGCGGGGTCAGCATCAGCGGCAGATAGGCACCGCCAAGCCCGGCCATCAGGCCGCCAAACAGCACCGCCATGAACCGCACGCCAAGAACCGAATAGCCAAGCGCATGCGCGCTGTCATGATTGTCGCCGATGGCGCGCAGCACCAGTCCGGCGCGCGTGCGCTTCAGGAAAAAAGCCACCGCAGCGACAAAGGCGACGGCCCCGTAAGCCATCAGATCATGCGAGAAGACAAGCTTGCCGACGGTCGGCAGGTCGGACAGAACCGGGATGCGCAGCACCGGCAACCCGTCGATGGCGTGGCCAATCAGCGGCGCGCCAACAAGGCCGGACAGGCCGGCCCCGAAAATCGTCAGGGCAAGGCCCGTCGCCACCTGGTTGGTGGCAAAGCCAAGCACCAGTACGCCGAACAATGCCGCTGTCAGCATGCCGGCCAGCCCGCCGGCGATGACGCCGAGGACGAGGCTGCCGCTGACCATGGCGATGCCAAAGGCCGAGACAGCGCCCATCAGCATCATCCCCTCTACACCGAGATTGAGAACGCCGCTTCGCTCAACGATCAACTCACCAGTCGCCGCATAAACCAGCGGCACCGAAGTCATCAGAACGGTCAGGATCAGATCTTCAAGCACCGCTCTCTCCCCGGCGTGTGAAACGATGCGGCAGGCTGAAAGATACGTGGTAGCGGTTGAAGGTCTCGCCGGCCAGAAGCATGAACAGCAATATGCCCTTGAAGACGCCCGTGACCACCTTTGGCATGGCCAGCGCGATCTGCGCCGAATCACCGCCAAGTTCGGCCAGCGCGACAATCAGCCCGGCAATGATCACGGCAAGCGGGTTGAGCCGGGCCAGAAAGGCCACGATGATGGCGGTAAAGCCATAACCAAAGGAAATGTCAGGCTGCAACTGGCCGATATTCGCCGACACCTCGACCATGCCGGCAAGGCCGGCGGCACCGCCCGAAATACCCATCACGATGATTGTCACAAGGGCTGGGCTGAAACCGGCAAAGCGGCCTGCCCGCGGCGCATCGCCCATCACCTTCACCTGAAAACCGAGAAGCGAGCGGCGCAGAACAAACCAGGCAGCGAAAGCCAGCGCCAGCGCCCCGGCAACCCCCCAGTGAAGCTGGCCCAGCCGGCCGATACCGGGAAGCTCAACCCGCGAGATCAACGCGGCATCTGCATACATCGGCGTCAGCGGAAAGCCGAAGGCCATCGGATCGCGCCACGGGCCACGAACCGTCCAGTCGATAAGCAGAACGGCAACATAGGTCAGCATCAGCGAGACCAGAATCTCGTTGGTGTTGAAGCGCGTCTTCAGCAATGCCGGGATCATCCCCCAGGCCAGCCCGCCAACCATCCCGGCCAGAATCATCGCCGGCATCATCACCAGCACGGGAAGGTTTGGAAAGCTCAGCGCCACAAACCCCGCCGCCATCGCACCAAGGATCATCTGTCCCTCGGCCCCGATATTCCAGACATTCGCCCGGTAGGCAAAGACAAGACCGCTGGCAATGATGATCAGCGGGCATGCCTTGACGAACAGATCGGCAATCTGGTCGGGGCGCGAAACCGGCGCGATAAAGAACTGATACAGCGCCGCCAGCGGATCATAGCCGAGGATGGCAAAGATCATCGCCCCGATGACCAGCGTCAGCGCGATCGCCACCACCGGCGTCATCAGCGTCAGCGACAGCGGAATGTCCTTGCGCGCGGTCAATGCAATCATGCGTGTGCCCCCGCCGTTTTTGCGGCCGGAATCTCGCTGCCACCCATCAGAAGGCCAAGCGTCTCCGGCGTCACATCGGCTGTGACCATCGCCTCGGACAACGCGCCGTCATACAGCACCGCAACCCGGTGCGAGATGGCGAAAATCTCTTCAAGATCCTGCGAGATCATCACCACGGCCGACCCGGCGGCGGCAAGATCGAGCATCGCCGTGCGGATCGACAAAGCGGCCCCGACATCAACGCCCCAGGTCGGCTGTGACACGATGAAAACGCGCGGCTGCCGGGACATCTCGCGGCCAACAACGAATTTCTGCAGATTGCCGCCGGACAGGGCCGAGGCCATCGGGTTTTCCTGCGGCAGGCGGACATCAAAGGCACCCGCCACATCGGCCGCCATCGCGCGCGTCGCCGCGGCATCGACGAGACCGCGCGTGACCACCCGGCCAAGCGAATGCGATGTCAGCAGCGCATTGTCGGCCAGCGTCATGCCGGGAACCGCCGCATGGCCGTTTCGTTCCTCGGGCACGAAGCCGAGACCGAGCTGGCGGCGAAGCGACGGGCCGTCACGCGTGATATCGGCGCTGTCGATGCGGATCACATCGGCATCCCGGCCGCGCCATTCGCCAGTCAGGGCCTCCATCAATTCATCCTGGCCATTGCCGGCAATACCGGCGATGCCAAGCACCTCGCCGGCGCGCGCGGCAAAGGAAATATCACGAAGCGGCGTGGCAAAGGCCGTCTCGGCAGGCCGTTTCAGCGCACTCACCTGAAGAAGCGTCGGGGCCTGTCTGTCCGGCCGTGCCTGCCCGTCAATGTCACCGACGCTGCTGCCAACCATCATCTCGGCAAGCTGCTTGCTGCTCTGGCCGGCGGTATCAACCGTCCCGACATTGCGCCCCCGGCGCAGCACTGTGGCGCGTTCGGTCAGGGCGCGGATTTCCTCCAGCTTATGCGAGATAAACAGGATCGCCACCCCGGACTCGGAAAAGCGGCGCAGCACGTCGAACAGCTGGCCGGTTTCCTGCGGGGTCAGCACCGAGGTCGGCTCATCCATGATCAACAGTGACGGGTCCTGCAACAGGCAGCGCACGATCTCGACACGCTGCTGCTGCCCGACCGACAGATTATGCACCCGCGCATCGGGGTCGACGCCGATGCCATATTCGGCCGACATCCTGCGCACCCGGTCCGCCAGATCGGCAAGAGATTCGCCGGCCGGCAGGGCAAGGGCGATATTTTCGGCCACCGTCAACGCCTGGAACAGCGAGAAATGCTGGAACACCATACCGATTCCAAGCTCGCGCGCATGTTGCGGGCTGCGGATGATTGTCGGCGTGCCACGCCACTCGAGCTGACCCGAATCGGGCTGCATGAGCCCGTATGCCATTTTCACGAATGTGGATTTGCCAGCACCATTCTCGCCAAGAAGGGCATGAATCTCGCCTTCGCCAATGCTGAAGGATACGTCGTCATTGGCCGTGAAATCCCCGAAATGCTTGCAGATTCCAGAGGCACTCAGCAGCACTGATCTTGACTTGTTGCGGGATGGCCTCGGCGATGCGGTCATGGATGGCTCAGCAGAATGAGGTGTTCGGCAGACAGCCCCGCCGGGTGGCCAAATAATACGACCAATGAGATGAAACTGTAAAGAAAGCTTGGATATGAAAGACCCCGGCCAAATGTGCTGGCCGGGGTTTGTTCAGTTCAGTGTGGATATCCACCACCCGTCAGGATCAGACCTGGCGGGAGAATTCCGGATAGGCTTCCATGCCAAGCTCGGCGTTGTCGAGACCGACAAGCTCTTCCTCTTCGGTGACGCGGATGCCCATTGTCACCTTCAGGATCGTCCAGACGATCCAGGAGACGACGAAGGTGAAGATGCCAACTGTCACGATGCCGATAAGCTGGGTGCCGAAGGACGCGTCCGCGTTCGTCAGCGCGACGGCCAGCGTACCCCAGATGCCTGCGATCAGGTGAACCGGAATGGCGCCGACAACATCGTCGATCTTCATCTTGTCGAGCATCGGTACCGCGAAGACCACGATCACACCGCCAACGCCACCGATCAGCGTTGCTGCGCCAAGGGTCGGGGTCAGCGGCTCGGCCGTGATCGATACCAGACCGGCCAGCGCGCCGTTCAACACCATTGTCAGATCGACCTTCTTGTAGAAGACCTGCGTCAGGATCAGCGCGGCGATCGCACCACCAGCCGCAGCGGCATTGGTGTTGGCGAAGATCCGCGATACATCGGCGACATCACTCACGGTACCCATCGCAAGCTGCGAGCCACCATTGAAACCGAACCAGCCAAGCCACAGGATGAACGTGCCGAGCGTTGCCAGCGGCAGGTTCGCACCAGGCATTGGGACGACGCGACCATCCCTGTATTTCCCGGTCCGTGCACCGAGAACCAGGGCACCGGCCAGCGCCGCCCAACCTCCGACGGAGTGGACGACTGTCGACCCCGCAAAATCAAGAAAGCCCATCTCATCGAGGAAACCGCCACCCCACTTCCAGCTTGCCTGGAACGGGTAGATGACTGCGGTCAGGATCAGCGTGAACAGAAGGAACGGCCACAGCTTGATGCGCTCGGCAACAGTTCCCGACACAATCGAGGCGGTTGCCGCACAGAACATCAGCTGGAAGAAATAATCCGACGCGGTCGACGCATAGGCCAGATCGTCGGCACCTTCAGGTGCAACACCGACAGCCTCCATCGCCGCGACGCCGATAACGCCGGACAGAATGCCGTCCACCGACCATGTGCCAAGCGGATACATAAGGTTATAGCCGATGATGTAGTAACCAACCGCGGCGATCGAGAAAAGCGCCACATTCTTGGTCAGCTGCGTCGTGGTGTTCTTTGCGCGGACCAGCCCGGCCTCGAGCATACAAAAGCCGCAGGCCATGAACATGACCAGCACACCGCCAATCAGAAACAGCAATGAGTTCAGGATAAAGATACCATGCTCCGGCACTTCTTGCGCCAGGGCCGGTGTTGCCAGCATCGCGCCGGCGGCGGCGATTGCCAGAACAGAGGAAACGGATTTCAACATTTGGAAAACTCCTTGGTCTTACAGCGCCGCAACGCCAGCTTCGCCCGTGCGGATTCGCAGGGCTGATTCGAGGTCAAGAACGAAAACCTTGCCGTCGCCGATTTTGCCCGACTCGGCTGCGCTCTTGATGGCGTCACAGGCCTTCTCGACCATGTCCGCACCTACGGCGATTTCAATTTTCACTTTCGGGAGGAAATTCACGGTGTATTCGGTGCCGCGGTAGACCTCGGTCTTACCTTTCTGACGCCCATATCCCTGAACTTCCGATGTGGTCAGCCCCTCAATGCCGATCGCCACCAATGCTTCATGCACGGCGGCCAGACGACTGGGCTGAATGATTGCCACGATATACTTCATAGTCAGTCCTTCCTTTGCACTGTCGCCACCACGGTGCTGAGCGACAGGTCTCTGACGGCGTGACATCGGTAGGGGTGCATGCCCCGCCATCTGTGGTGGCATGTAGGTATCAGGAGTGAGCGTGATGCAATTCTGCTAATTTTGCAGGAAAGCGGTGCATTTTTTGCATCGCCCTGCTATATGGTGCCGCAGACCGGCGTTTTTGGAGATCTTGATCATGCGGTTCATGACCAGCCTGAGATTTATCGATGTTGTTGCCCGTGAGGGGTCAATTCGCAAGGCAGCCGACAAGCTTGCGATCACCTCGACGGCCCTGAACAGGCGAATCCTGCAGATTGAGGATGAAATCGGACAGCCGCTGTTTGAACGGCTGCCGGGTGGGGTGCGGTTGAACACGGCCGGTGAGATCTTTGTTCAGCATATCCGCTCGCAATTCGCCGATCTGGCGCGTGTGCAGTCGCAGATCGCCGATCTCAGCGGCATCCGGCGTGGTCATGTGCAGGTTGCCAGCGGCGCCGACGCGTTGCGGCGGCTGTTGCCGGAGACCATCGCGAAATACCGCGCCGCGCATCCGGCGGTGAGCTTTGACCTGGCGCGGTGCTACGGCGATGAGGCCGAGGCGCGGCTGTTCTCACTCGATGCCGATATCGGACTGATTTTCGCGCCGATCAGGGCGGCGCATGTCCATGTCGCGGCCACGCTTCGCCAGCAGATCCATTGCGTGATGCCAGCCGACCACCGGCTTGCCGGGCGCGAACAGATCCGCCTGCGCGATCTTGCCGGTGAACGCCTTGTCCTGCCGACAGCGCAGAGCGGCGTTCGCCAGCTTCTGGATACAGGGCTGCTGCGGCGGCATGTCGATATGGATGTGATTCTCGAATCCGACAGTTTCGAGTTCATGCAGAATTTCCTGCATTTCGAATCGTCGCTGTTCTTTCAGATTCCGATTGCCATCGGGGCCGGCGGGTCGGGGCCGGTGGATGATTTCGACCCTTTGCTTGTCGCGCGCCCGATCGACCCCGCTGATGTGCCGGCAGGAACGCTGCATATCTGCCATTTGAAGGGGCGCGTCCTGCCAGTGGCGGCGGCGAAGTTCCTCGATGAAATCATCACCACGCTGCGTGACGTCTATCCCGATGATGTGGACCAGTAGATTTTCGCGCCGGTCCGCTGTAAAAGGTGGAGATCAGAAACGAGGAAAGTCATGACTATCGGCCTGCCGCTGCCCCCCTATTTCATCCAACGCTATGAAGGATGGAAGGCGACAAAATTCGTCGAGAACAAGGTGTGGTACAAGCATCTGGCCGAGGACGGTCAGCATCCGCGTGCCATGGTCATTTCCTGCTGTGACAGCCGCGTCAACGCCACCGCCTTTTTCGGACCCGATCCAGGCGAGCTTTTCATCCATCGCAACATTGCCAACCTCGTTCCGCCCTACAAGCCGGACGGCGATCATCACGGCACGTCGGCCGCGATCGAATATGCTGTCTGCGCGCTGAAGGTCCCGCATATCGTGATCATCGGCCATTCGAGTTGCGGCGGCGTCAACGGATGCTACCGCATGTGCCATGGCGACGCGCCGGAACTGGAGAAACAATCCAGTTTTGTCGGCCGCTGGATGGACATCCTCCGCCCCGCTTATGACCGTGTTGTCGACAAAGGCAGCGAGGAAGAACAGATCGCCGCGCTGGAGCGCGAGGGAATCGTTGAGTCATTGCATAATCTGATGGGCTTTCCGTTCGTCCGCGCGGCTGTCGAGGCGGGAACGCTGTCGATCCACGGCCTGTGGAACGATATCGGCGAAGGCAGCCTGTTCTATTACAATGGCGAGGCTTTCGAGCCTGTCAGCAAGGCTGTCTGACGGGTTAAGCCAGGCGAAGCTGCCCGCGACATGACCATCACCGATATTGCCGCCCCGATATCGCCACCACCAACATTGCCGGGCGGCCAGTTTCATGTCATGCTCACCCCGTGACATTCCGCCACAGGCACCGAAGCGCCGGGCGAGAGGTCTGTTGGATTTACGGTTCGTGAGGGGCCGCCACAGCAATGGCGGAGTGATGGTATGGATACGGTACTGGTTGGTGGCGGCGGCTTTCTTCTGGCGGCGGGCGCGGTTTTTCTCGCCGTCGACAAGGTTGGCAAATCGGATATGGCGGACCGCAAGAAGCGACTGGTGATCTACGCGCTGCTTGCCGCGCTGATCGCGCTGACCGTCGGCATCTTCCACTGGCACCGCGCCGTATATCTGGCCGGCGGCTGACACTCAGCCTGGCCACAAACAGCGACACATTCACGTCGCCTGCCTATTCAGCAGTTCTATAAGGCACGCCGAAAATCCAGCCTTCAAGGGCGGCGGCGGGCGGTGCGGTCCATGTTGCGCCCTGCCCGGCGAACCAGCGCAGCGCCGCGGCTGAAATGATCGCATCCGCCTCGTCGGCATCGGCCCCGCGCGGTGCGAAATCCTGCCCGACTCCCCGGCTGTCATAGGCCGCCAGCGCGCCATTCATGAAGGCCGGGTCGGCGGCGGCGTTCTTTGCCGGATTGAAGCCGGCACGGTGGAAATAATAGCTTGGGAAGATTTCCACCAGCACCATCGCCAGCCGGTCCAACGGCGTCACATCATCGAACGGCCAGACGGCAAGGCGCGGCCCCAGCGCCGCCCGAAGCGCATGGATCAGGCGCATCCCGGCCATCGACCCGGTGGCGACATTGTCGGCCCCGATGGCCTTGAAGGTCGGCGATGGAGCCCGCCCCGTCTCCCGCGCCGCCAGTTCGGTCAGGCGCCGGCGGCTGCGATAGAGCGGCGCGCCATGATTGCGCGGCGACAGGTAATAATCGGCAAGCTGCGGCGCGGCGAACATCGCCCCGCCATAGAGATGCGCGTCGTCCGCGCTTTCGGCCTCAACCCGCGCCCACAGCGCCGCCGGGTCGCGCGGCGCATCGGCAAGACCGGGGTAATAGGCATCCTCGTCACTGAAGGGGTGTGCAAAGGCGAAATCAATCCCGACAAGGAGCGGCGATCCGGCGCCGCCCGCCACGGCCTCGGCCAGCAGCCAGTCATGGACAGCATCGCGGCCCCAATGCCGCGCGTCGGGGGACAGGATTGTCTGCGGCGCGGTGCGCCCGGGCCCGGCCCGTGCCACCTGGATGCCGGGCTGGCGCGGCCCGCGCGCGCCCGACCAGTCGATGCCGACAAAGCCGCGGAACACCGGCCTAGCTGTCGCCTGATCCGGACATCCGTGCCAGCAGGTCCGCCGCCGTCACGCTGAGCCCATCGGATGCTGTCTCGCCGGCGAGAACCGCCTCGGCCTGCCTCGCCATCGCCTTGCCAAGCTCGACCCCCCATTGATCGAAGCTGTTAACCCCCCAGACAAAGCCGCTGACGACGGTGACATGTTCGTAAAGCGCCAGCAGCCGGCCAACCGCAAAGGGCGTGCTGGCGTCCCAGCTGATGATCGTCGAGGGCCTGTCGCCGGCGAAATGGCGGTGCGGTTCAGCCGCATTCGGGCTGCCGATGGCCAGCGCCTCGGCCTGCGCCACAGCATTGGCGACCAGCACCCGATGGCTTGCCGTCCAGTCGCCGGCAAGCCGCAGCCCGGTCGGCCGCATCGGCACCAGAATATCAAGCGGCACCAGATCGCTTCCCTGGTGCAGCGCCTGGAAGAAACTGTGCTGGCATCCGGTGCCGGCCGTCCCCCAGACCACCGGTGTCGTTGCATGGTCCAGCGATGCCCCACCGGCCGAGACCGACTTGCCGTTCGATTCCATCTCCAGCTGCTGTGCCCAGGCCGGCAGCAGGTGAAGCCGCTGGTCATAGGGCATGATACCGTGCGTGGTGAGGCCGAGGAAATTGCGGTTCCAGACGCGAAGCAGCCCCATCAGCACCGGCAGGTTCGTGGCATGCGGGGCGGTGCGGAAATGATCATCCATCGCCGCCGCGCCGGCCAGCATCCGGGTAAAGGCAGCCGGCCCGACATCGATCATCACCGGCAGGCCAACCGCAGACCACAGCGAATAGCGCCCGCCAACACCCTGGTCGAAATCGAATATATGATCCGGCGCGATGCCCCACTCGCTGGCCACCTGCGGCGCCGCCGTGACCGCCACCATACCGCCACCCGCACCGCCCTGCCAGTCGCGCGCCAGCGCCGCGTTGCGCATCGTCTCGGCGGTGGTGAAGGTTTTCGAGGTGACGATGATCAGGCTGCGTGCCGGATCACATGCCGCCAGCACATCATGAAGATGGCTTGGATCGACATTCGAAACATAATGCAGGCGCGGGCCGCTGGCATGGCCCGCCAGCGCGGCGCTGGCCATCGCCGGCCCCAGATCGGACCCGCCAATGCCGATATTCACCACATCGGTGACAGTCCCGCGCCGCACCACATCGGCAAACCCCGAAAGCCGCGCATATTCCGCGCCCTCGCGGCGGTCTGCGGCGCGCTGCGCCATATGGACAACAGCGCGGCCCTCGGACCTGTTGACAGGTTCACCGGCAAACAGGGCGTCGATACTGGACGCAAGGCCGGTCTCCGCCGCCAGATCGAGAAGCGCCTTCATGGTCCGCGCTGTCAGTTTCTGGCGTGACAAATCAACCCGCAGATCATCCATCTCATAGACAAGGCCGCGGGCCCGCCCGGCATCGGCAAGCAGGTCGCGAAGATGCACCCCGTGAAGCGAGGCAGCCTCGGCGCGGAGCGTGGCGGCAGCGTTTGTAGACAGCATATCCCCTGATCCCGGCTGGTGATTTGGCGACACCATACCCATATCCGACGCATGGCGCCAGCGGGGCAAAGGCGTCCGGCGGCAATCCACGGAACCTTTATATGTCTTCTCCTCAGACCTTCGACCCGGAAATTTACGACATCATCATCATCGGCAGCGGCATGGCGGGCCTTGCGGCGGCAGGCGTCGCGCGGTCTGCCGGCCGGTCGGTCTGCGTTCTCGACAAGGGGCGGCGCATCGGCGGGCGCGTATCGACCCGCCGCGCCGAGGGATTCACCTTCAATCACGGCGCCCAATTCCTGACCGCGCGACAGCCCGACTTCATCAACGCCTGCACGGCGGCGCAGGCCGCCGGGGCGCTGCGGTCATGGCGCGTGGCCGGCCGTGACGCGTTTTCCGGGGCGCCGACAATGCGCGACCTTCCGGCCTTTCTTGGCGAGGGCATTGCGATCCGCCAGCAGGTCGAAATCACCGGCATCAGCCGCCAAGAGGGGCTGATCATGCTTCATGGTGCAGACGGGAATGTGGCGTGCGGCCGGCAGGTGCTGGTAACCGCACCGGCACCGCAGGCAGCGCGGCTTCTGGACCCTGTCGCCGCAGACCTTGCCGCCACCGCACGCAGCGCTGCCTATGCGCCCTGCTGGACCGGCATGTATGGCTTTGCGCCAGGGGATATTTCCACACAGGATATTTCCACACAGGATATTTCCGCACAGGATAATTCCGCCGGGAATTTTGGTGGCATGGCAGAGCCTGTCAGCGCCAGAAACGGGCCGGTTGGATGGGCCTGCTGGGAGGCCCGCCGACCGGGTGTCATCGCCAGCGACGCCGGTGCCGGGCTACTCGTACAGGCCGCCCCGGACTGGAGCGAGGCCGAACTGGAGCGCGACGCCAGTTCGATTGCCGGGACACTTCTCAAGGCGTGGCAGGAGATCGCCGGGACCACCCTGCCGGCCCCTGTCTATAGGGCGGCGCATCGGTGGCGCTATGCCAGAGTCATTCGCCCGGCGGATGCCAATGGCGCGCGGCAGACGGCGGACGGGATGATCGGCATTGCCGGCGACTGGACCATCGGCGCGCGCGTCGAGGATGCCTTCATGTCGGGTCATCAGGCGATGAGGTCACTGCTGGCGATGCCCGCTACATCCTGATCTGAAAGCTGGCCTGAAAGTTGGCCCGAATCCTGAAAAAAGACCCCCAATCGGCACGTCACCACTGTCACAAAACTGAAACCGCTCAGCAACGATGATGTCACATTGCCGTCATAGTGTGCGCCATCTCAGTTCTGTGTGGGGTGGCGATCTTGCTGGACGAACGAACGGGCATTCAGGACTTCCGCACCATCTGGATTTCCGACACGCATCTTGGCACACCGGGCGCGCAGGCGAAGGCATTGCTGCATTTTCTGAAATATACCCGCAGCGAGACGCTGTATCTGGTCGGCGACATCGTCGATGGCTGGCAGCTGAAAAAGCGCTTTTACTGGCCGCAAGAGCATAATGATGTGGTGCAGAAGCTGCTTCGCAAGGCGCGGCACGGCACCCGGGTGATCTACATTCCGGGCAATCACGACGAGGCGGCCCGGCATTATCTGGGGGTCAATTTCGGCGAGATCGCGATCAAGCAGGACGACATCCACGAAACCGCCGATGGTAAGAAATTATGGGTGGTTCATGGCGACCTGTTCGACAATGTGATCCAGCATGCGCGCTGGCTTGCCTATCTTGGTGACCGCGCCTACACGCTGCTGCTGATTCTCAACCGGTTCCTGAACAAGATCAGAAACCTGCTGAACATGCCCTATTGGTCACTGTCACAATATCTGAAACACCGGGTGAAATCGGCGGTGTCCTTCATTTCCGCCTTCGAGACAGCGATGCTGACGGAAACACGCCGCCGCGATTGTGACGGTGTCGTCTGCGGCCATATCCACAAGCCCGAGATGCGCGAGATCGACGGCATTCTCTACGCCAATGACGGAGACTGGGTGGAATCGCTGTCGGCGCTTGTCGAACATCATGACGGGCGGCTTGAACTGCTTGACTGGCAGAACGCCGAGTCGACCATCACCTGGCAGGTTCCCGACCAGTTCGCGACACCTGACATGGCAAACACGCAGATCGGTAAGGGCACATGAAAATCGCGATTGTCACCGACGCCTGGTACCCGCAGATTAATGGTGTTGTCCGCACTCTGACCAAGACGCGCGAGGGTCTGGAGGCGTTGGGGCATGAGGTGCTGATGGTCACGCCGGAGCATTTCCGCACCCTTCCCTGTCCGACCTATCCGGAAATCCGGCTGTCGGTCATGCCGGGGCGATTGGTATCGGCGCGGATTCGCAGCTTTGGCCCGGATCATCTTCACATCGCCACCGAGGGCCCGCTTGGCCTTGCTGCGCGGGCCTTTGCCAAGCGGAACCAGCTTGCCTTCACCACCGCCTATCACACCCGCTTTCCCGAATATGTGCAGTCACGCATCCGCCTGCCGATCAGTTGGATCTACGCCTTCATGCGCTGGTTCCACAAACCCGGCCATGCGGTGATGGCGCCGACAAACGCGGTTCTGGAGGATCTGCAGACCTGGCGTGTCGGCAAGCCCGTGATCTGGCCGCGGGGCGTCGATCTCGACCTGTTCAAACCTGCCCCCGGCAGGCGCGCAAAGCCGGATCCGAAGAACCCGATCTTCATCAATGTCGGACGTGTTGCCGTCGAAAAGAATCTCGAGGCTTTCCTTGAGCTTGATCTTCCCGGTGAGAAATGGGTCGTTGGCGGTGGTCCGGCGCTGGACAGCCTGAAACAGCGCTTTCCCGAGGTGCGCTTTTTCGGCCCGAAGGACATGACCGAGCTGCCTGACCTCTACAACCAGGCTGATGTGTTCGTGTTCCCCAGCCGGACCGACACCTTCGGGCTGGTGCTTCTCGAGGCAATGGCGTGCGGGCTGCCGGTGGCCGCCTTTCCCGTCACCGGACCGATTGACGTCGTCGGCAGCTCGACGGCCGGCGCGCTTGACGAGGATCTCGGCAAGGCTTGCCATGCGGCGCTGAAGCTCAGCCGCAAGGATGCCCGCGCGCATGCCGAAACATTCTCATGGACAGCCGCCACCGACATCTTTGCCGGCCATCTGGTGCGCTCGCGTGACCGGCAGGGCGATTATCACATCGCGGACAATCCCTATAAGGACAATCACGGCATCACCCGCGCCATCGCCGCGGCGCGCAACAGCTGGGCCGGTCTTGTCTTCGCCATTCGCGAGGAAAGCGCCTTCCGCCAGGAACTGATCCTTGCCGCGATTCTGGGTCCGCTGGCCATCTGGATGCCGGCGACTCCCGTGGAAACGGGGATGATGCTGGCAACATTGTTTCTGGTGCTGATCGTCGAGCTGTTGAACTCCAGCGTCGAGGCGGCGGTGGACCGCATTTCCTTCTCCAAGCACGGCCTGTCGAAACGCGCCAAGGATTACGGCAGCGCGGCGGTGATGCTGGCGCTGATCCTGTGCGGGGCGACCTACGCGCTTGTCGCCGCCAGATATTACCTGTAATCCAGACGGTAGCTGTCAACAATCTGACACGAAGCCATCACCATGTGGGGCGCTTGACCGTCTGCCGCGTCACGCGAACTTTCCAGCATGTCTGCCGTCCTCAACCTGACCATTCCCTTCTTTGCCCTGATTTTTCTTGGCATGGTCTGCCGGGGCATCGGGTTCGTTGACCAGCGCGACGCCCGGATGATGGCGAAATACGCCTTCTTCATCGCCATGCCGACGATGGTGTTCGTCAAGATCGGTGCCGGCAGTGCGCTCGATTTCCTGAATTGGGGGTTCATCTGGCGCTATGAGCTGGCGACAGCGCTTGTTTTCGTGCTGTCGGCGCTGGTCGCGCGGCCACTATTCTCGCTGTCACGCCTGGAAAGCGGCATTTTCGGGCTCAACGCCGCCTATCCGAATTATGGCTATATCGGCGTGCCGCTGGCCATTCTGGCGCTTGGCGACGGGGCGGCGCTGCCGCTGGCGCTGATCCTGGCCATGG
>CBFHRT010000005.1:0-33587 GCA_965658285.1 Puniceispirillaceae bacterium (SeqCode)
ATCGATGATAAGAAGGATGAAATTCGGCGCCGGATTGTTGGCGATTGTCGGCAGCGTGCCGAAATTCATCAGCACCGAGCCGTCACCGTCGATGGCAATCACCTTCTTGTCCTGCGCCAGCGCCAGCCCCAGCCCGATCGACGAGGCAAGCCCCATCGTGCCAAGCATGTAGAAATTCGTCGGCTGGTCATCCAGAAGATGCATCTCCTGGCTCGGCAGACCGATATTGGTCACCACAAGCTGGTCGGAGATCAGCGGAATGAGAGTCTTCAATACCTCGCTTCTGATCATGATCTTACTGCCCTTTCCAGAAGGTGGCGTCCATCAGGACCGCGACCGGTTTGCGCGCCATATAGGCATGGTTCAGGATGCCCGACAGTTCCGCCGCGTCATCAGGCTGGTGGAAATGATAGGTCGGGATGTTGAGTTGCGCGAGAAGCGCCTTGGTATGCACCGCCATTTCGACCTGGCAGGCCACCGGCTCGCCAATCTCGCCGCGATAGCTGATCAGCATCGGCAGCGGCATCCGGTAGTATTGAATCAGCGTCGTCAGCGCGTTGATGGTCACGCCGATGGCCGTATTCTGCATGATGATGGCCGGGCGACGCCCGCCCATGAAGGCACCGGCGCACAGGCCCATGCCTTCATCCTCGCGGTTCGACGGCACATGGATCATATCGTCCGACTGGTCGATTTTCTCGATCACCCCGGCAAGCTGCTTGCATGGCACGGTCGTCACAAAGCCGACATTATTGGCCTTCAGCGCGTCCATGATGACATCATTGACTGACATCCTGTTTTCTTCCTCTCGTTACAGATCACATTCAGGCAAGGTTCTCGCCCGGGAAATATTTACGAAGCCGCGCGTCACCCGCCCGGGCATGGGCTTCCATGCCTTCAAGCCTGGAAATTCGCGCCGCCGCCTGGCCTACCTGGCGGTTTGCCTCGCGGGTCATGCGCTGGGTTGTCACGACCTTCATAAACTTATGCACTGACAGGCCGCCTGTATAGTGCGCCGCCCCCTTTGTCGGCAGAATATGATTGGTGCCTGAACATTTGTCACCATAGGTCACGGTGGTCTCCTCACCGATAAACAGCGATCCGTAATTGCGAAGCGTCGCCGCGTACCAATCATCACGCGCGGTCTGCACCTCGAGATGTTCGGCCGCATATTCGTCCGAGACGGTCACCGCCTCATCATCGCTGTCACACAGGATCACCTCGCCATAATCACGCCAGGCCACAGTTGCGGCCTCGCGCGCCACATCGGGAAGCGCGGCAATCAGCCCGTCCATACGCGCCATCACATCATCGGCAAGCCGGCGTGATGTGGTGATCAGCCAGGCCGGCGAATCCGGCCCATGCTCGGCCTGACTGACCAGATCCTCGGCAACAATCTGCGGATCGGCGCTGGCATCGGCGATCACCGCGATCTCGGTCGGGCCAGCGAACATATCGATGCCGACGCGGCCATAGAGCATGCGCTTGGCCTCGGCGACAAACCGATTGCCGGGCCCGACAAGGATACGCGCCGGCCTGCCAGTGAACAGGCCAAACGTCATCGCCGCGATCCCCTGCACGCCGCCAAGCGCCAGAATGCTGTCGGCGCCGCATTGGTCCATCGCATAGAGGATCGCCGGGTTGGGTCCGGCATCGCCGCGCGGCGCGGTACAGGCAACGATATGCTCGACCCCGGCGACGCGCGCCGTCGCAATCGACATGATCGCCGAGGCGACATGCGCATAGCGCCCGCCCGGCACATAACATCCGGCGGTCTCTATCGGGATCAGCTTCTGCCCCGCCCACAGGCCGGGCGACAATTCCGTCTCGAATTCCCGGATCGAGTCCTTCTGCGCCTCGGCGAATGTCGTCACCCGGTCAAAGGAAAAGCGGATGTCGTCTTTCAGTTGCTGCGAGATCTCGTCACCAGCGGCCGCGATGACATCCGCCGGTACGACAATCTCGCCATGATAGCCGTCAAGCTCACGGCCATAGGTGATGGCGGCCGCCTCGCCCTCTGCCTCGATGCGGGACAGCATCGTCTCAACGATCCGGCGCGTTTCGTCAGTTCCCGTCAGCGGCGTCTTTTCGGCTTTCTTCAGATAGGTAATGGCCATGTCAGGCTTATCCTCCATAGATCAACTTTGGCAGCCACAGGGCTATTTGCGGGAACAGGAAGATCAGGACAAGACCAATCACCTGGATCACCATGAACTGCATCATCCCGAGATAGATATCCTTCAGATCCCAGTCCGGCACGACGCCCTTCAGGAAATAGGCCGACAGCGCCACCGGCGGGCTTAGCCAGGCCGTCTGCAGATTGACCGCAACCAGAATACCGAACCAGACCAGATTGACGTCAAGCTTGATCAGCACCGGGATCAGGATCGGCACGATGATCAGCACGATCGGCACCCACTCCAACGGCCATCCCAGCAGAAAGATCATCGCCATCACCATGATCAGGATCAGGGTTGGTGACAGATCCCATGCCAGCAGAAACTCGGTGATCATGGTCGGCGTGCCAAGCCGCGAGAACACCGCGCCGAAGAAATTGGACGCCGCGACAAGGAACAGGATCAGGACGGAGATTTCGAGCGTCTTGATCAGCGCGTCATAGAACATCCGTGGCGTCAGCTTGCGATAGGCGATGGTCAGCAAAAGCGCCCCGAACGCGCCGCATCCGGCGCCCTCTGTCGGCGTGGCCCAACCGAACAGGATCGAACCAAGCGCAAAGGCCACCAGCGCCGAGGGCGGCACCAGACCCATGAAGAATTCATGCCACAGATCGGAGAAGAAAAATCCCTTTGGCCGCGCCGCCCGGACCCAGCGTGACGCACCATACATGATGCCGGCCCAGGCAAGCGGCACGATCAGCGAGGATCCGGGGAAGGTGCCGGCCAGCGAGCCTGACAGTCCCATCACCATCAATGTAAACAGCATCATGATCGAGCCGATGACCAGCACCGCCTCAAGCCAGTAATAGGGTGATGTTGGCGGCTGTTCCTCGACAGTGAGTGTCGGTCCGAGGTTTGGATTCAGCCAGCATCGGATCAGAGCGTAGGCGGCATAGAGACCGGCCAGCATAATGCCGGGGATGATCGCCGCCGCAAACAGATCGGTCACCGGCACTTCCAGAACCGGCCCCATCACAACCAGCATGATGGAAGGCGGGATCAGAATGCCGAGCGTGCCACCGGCGGTGATCGTGCCGGCGGCGAGCCGCACATCATATCCCGACCGGTTCATCGTCTTCGCCGCCATGATGCCGAGGATCGTGACCGAGGCGCCAACAATGCCGGTGGCAGCGGCAAAGATTGTCGAGACGAACAGAACCGCCAGATAGAGCGCCCCGCGGGTGCGTGACAGCATCAGCTGGACCGAGGTGAACAGCCGCTCCATCAGGCCCGCCTGTTCCATCAGGATTCCCATGAAGACAAACAGCGGCACCGCGGCAAGCGTCTGTTCCAGCATCACATTGTTGAACTGCAGACTTTGCAGATGAAAGACGAGCTTTGTGCCGAAACCCCAGGCACCGAACACAAAGCCTAGGAAAATCAGGGTGAAGGAAATCGGGAAGCCGACAAAAATCGCCAGCAACATCACCGCGATCATGACAACGCCGATCATCTGCGGCGAGACGCCGCCGGCGCCCTTCAGGCTGATCGCGAACAGCGACCATTCGGGCATCGTCTGCGGGAAGAAGACGTTCAAAAAAATGATTGCCAGCACCAGCGCGTAGACAGGCAGCAGGCGGATGATCCATCGCCTTATAGATGGTGACAGATTGTGGATTGCCCGCGCCAGTTCGGCCACGCCCTGCAGGATCAGCAGCGCAATTCCGACCGGCATGGCCGTGCGCATCGGTGCCAGCGGGGCCATCAGCGCCGAATCCATCGTCAGCTCCCAGCGGGTCCATGTCTTCACACTGTATTCAAAGGTGATCCAGAAGAAGAACAGCATCGCCGGGAAATAGAACAGCAGATATAGCGATCCATCGACGAGCGCCTGGGTCCGGGGCGACCAGTTGCGGAACAGAAAGTCAGCCCGGATATGGATGCCGCGCATCAGCGCATAACCTGCGCCAAGCATGAACATGGCACCTGACAGCATGCGGCTGGTGTCGTAGGCCCAGTCGGTCGGCGCCACGAACAGTTTGCGCGCCACCACCTCATAGACCATGGCGATGATGACCGGCACGAGAAGCAGACAGGTCACCCGGCCGGCCCAGTTGTTCAGAATATCAATTCGCGAGATGATCCGCCGCATCGTCGGATGCATGTCTTCGGGCGTCTCACCAATGCCGCCGGCGCGACGTTCGGCAATCAATTCGTCAGCCGTTTCAAGCTGATCACTATCTGGTGTCTGTGCCATAGCTTCCCTCCCCGGACCGGCGCAACTCGGCATCACCTGTTAACATGACGCGAAAAACCGGTGGGCCATCCATGGGACAGCCCACCGTGACACATGATTACTTCACACTGTCGGCAAAGGCCTTGCCGAGACCCGCATTGGATGCCTGCGCACCGGCCCAGAAGGGAACGGCGATGGCCGCAAAATCCTTTTGCGACTGCCACACCTCTGCAAAGAAGGCGTTATTCTCGGCATTCTCCTCAAGCAGATTGCTGGCAGCCTCCATATAGGCCGGAAAATAATCGGCCGGTGTATCATGAAGGATCACACCATGATTGTCGGTCAGGTCCTTGAGGGCCTTGCCGTTCTCGATGATCCGGTAGGAAATGGCGCGCATCAGCGATGCGTTGGCGGCAACCTCGATGGCTTTCTTCTGCGTCGGTGTCAGCGCGTCATAGACATCACCGTTCAGATACAAATCGGCGTTCACGACGACCTGATGCAGGCCCTGAAGATAGTAATGTTTCAGCACCTTCTGGAACCCGAAAATGGAATCAGGTTTCGGGCAGCACCATTCGGCAGCGTCGATGGTACCCTTTTCCAGCGCCGGCAGGATATCACCGCCGCCCATGGCGACAGAGGCAACGCCAATATCCTTGTAGGACTGTCCCGGAATGCCGGGAGGCGTGCGGAACCGGTATTTGCGGAAATCATCCATCGAATTGATCGGCTCCTTGAACCAGCCAAGGGCCTCGGGGCCGACAGGCTGCAGCATGAAGCCCTTCACATTCACCCCCATCTCGTCCCAGAGCTGGTCATACAGCTCCTTGCCGCCGCCATATTGGAACCAGGACATGAAGGCGATGTTGTCGATGCCGACACCGGCACCGGCGACAGGCGAGCCGAACAGCATGGCCGCCGGATGCTTGCCCGACCAGTAATGGGTCCAGGCAAAGCCGCCATCGACAAGGCCGGAATCCACCGCATCGATGATATCACTGACACCGACAACAGCGCCTGCCGGCAGAAGCTCAAACGTCACCTCACCCTCGGTGAGGGCCTCAACATCATTCGCAAAGCTGTTGACCATGACAGCTTCATCCGCGCTCAGCGGCACCGCCAGCTGGATTTTCAAGGTGGTTGCCGCCATGGCACTGGTCATCATGATTGCGCCCGCAGCAATGCCGGCAACACTCGCGCCGACAATCGTCAAGAGTTTAGACATAGTGTCCTCCCTACTCTCTATCGCCCTCGCGGTACAAAATTGATCCGACGTCGCCAAAGGCCCCGCGACGCCCACACCCCAATCACATTCCTTTCTTCGCTCCTGCCCGGGTCACCCTGACCTGGCGTTTCGCAAAAATCCGTTTGTCAAAGCCGCCTTCATGCCGCGTCTTCCAGCACCATGTCGGATGCCTTCTCGCCAATCATGATGGCCGGCGCGTTGGTATTGCCCGAAGTGATCACCGGCATGATCGAGGCATCGGCGATGCGAAGCCCCGCAACGCCATGCACACGCAGTCGGGCATCGACAACCGCCATCGGATCGCCGCCCATCTTGCAGGTGCCGGTCGGATGATAGATCGTTGTCGCCGTGTTGCGCGCCCATTCCAGAATCGCCGCATCATCATCCGCAGCCACCGACCGGCCGGGTGAATATTCGTCGGTGATCATAGAGGCGACAGGCTCAGCGGCGCAGACCGCGCGGGCAATCTTGATACCGGCGACAATCGTATCGCAGTCGGTCCGCGTCGCCAGATAGTTCGGGTGGATGGCGACATGGTCATCGGGCGAGGCCGATTTCAGTGCCAAATGCCCGGTGCTTTCGGGGCGAAGCTGCAGAACCGAGGCGGTGAAGGCGGAAAAACCATGCGTTCCCTCACCGGGCTTGTCGGCACTGAACGGCTGGATATGGAACTGGATATCGGGTGTTTCCAGTTCCCGACGTGTTTTCAGAAAGGCCGTGCCGAGGCTGGCCGCCATCGCCATCGGGCCGGTGCGCCGCAACGCATATTCCAGCGCGATACCCACATATTGCAACGGATGGCGCGTCTCGCTGTTGATCGTGCTGCCAGTGGTCTTGTAGACCGGGCGGGCCTGAAGATGATCCTGCAAATTCTTGCCAACACCCGGCAGGTCCTTCACCACGGTGATGCCGTGCTGCCGCAATTCCGCGCCGGCACCGATCCCGGACAGCATCAGAAGATGCGGCGATCCCAGCGACCCGGCCGACAGGATGACCTCGCGCCGGGCCCGTGCCACGACCAGCGCACCGCCGCGCCGGACCCGAATGCCGGCCGCACGGTTGCCCTCCATGATCACGCCTTCGGTCTGCGCGCCGGTGAAAATGTGCAGATTGCCACGCCTGCGGGCCGGCTTCAGAAAAGCGGCGGCGCTGCTGCAGCGCCGGCCATCGCGCATCGTCATCTGGAAATGACCGACGCCCTCCTGATCCTCGCCATTATAGTCTTCGTTGCGCGGATAGCCGAGGCGCGTTGCCGCCTCGACCCAGGCATCAATCACCCGACGCTTCACCCGGCTTGTCGAGACGTTCAGCGGGCCGCCCCGCCCCCTTACATCCGAATCCATATCTGAATGCGATGCGGCGCCTTCCCAGTTTTCCGAACGGCGGAACAGCGGCATCACATCGTCCCAGGCCCAGCCGACATTGCCAAGCTGGCGCCAATGATCGAAATCCTGCGGCTGGCCGCGCACATAGAGAAGGCCATTGATGGAACTGCTACCGCCAAGCACCCGCCCGCGCGGCCAGTTGATGGACCGCCCGTTCAGACCGGGATCAGGTTCGGTGCGATAGCACCAGTCCGTCGCCGGATTGCCCATCGTCTTGAAATACCCGACCGGGATATGAATCCACGGATTTGTATCGCGCGCGCCAGCCTCGAACAGCGCGACCTGATACCGGCCGCTTTCCGACAACCGGTTTGCAAGCACACACCCGGCCGAACCGGCACCGACGATGATAAAGTCAAATTCCACCCTTAAACCCTATATTGTCAGTTTTTGAGACTTTTAATCTCATCTTTTGATATTATGATTGTGAAAGGATGCATGATGTCGCGCTCAAAGCAAGCGTTAATCCTTGGTGGACAAAGGGATCAAGCCGGAATGAGTGAGCAGGTAGCACCAAATTTACGGATTTTCAGGATCCTTGAGGAGCTGTCGGACAGCGCGGAAGCGCTGACCCCGACTGAATTGACGCGTCGTCTCGGCTGGCCGAAACAGACCGTTCACCGGCTGTGTCAGACGCTGGTCGGGGCCGGCATTCTGGAGAAGCATGACCGCCGCCTGTCGCCCGGGCGGCGAGCAGACAGGCTGGCGCTTGGGCTTGCGAATCGGGCCGCCGGCAGGATTGGCTGTCATCAATTGCTGCGCCAGGTGGCGGCCGACACTGGCGAGACGGTTAATTTCGTGCGCCCGGAACCGCGCGGCATGCGCTATGTCGACCGGGTCGAGACGAACTGGGCCTTTCGCGTCGCCCTGCCGATCGGCTCGCATGTTCCCTTCCACTGCACGGCAAGCGGCAAAATCTATATGGCAAGCCTGCCAGCGGCGCGGCGACGCGCCTTTCTTGCCAGCCTGAAACTCGACGCGCTGACAACAAAAACGCATGTCGATATCGGTACGCTTGCCGCCGAGCTGACAGCCATCCGCCGCGACGGATACAGTCTCGACCGAGAGGAGTTTCACGAGGAGATGGTGGCCATCGCGGTGCCGGTGACCGACCCGGCAGGCCGGTTCTATGCCGCGCTGGCGGTGCATGGTCCGACGCAGAGATTCAGCCTTGAATCGGCTCTGGCAAGCCAGGCGTTGCTGCATGGCTATGCCGCCAGGATCAGCCAGGCACTGTTCGCCGATGAAGATCGTCCGGCACTCTAGCAGGCCCCGGAACTCTAGCCAGCCTCGGCAAGCGCGCGCTGGCGGCGGGCCTCTTCAAGCGTCCTGACAGCCAGGACCGCAACCAGATAATAGACAGAAAACTGATCCAGCAGCGCGTCTGTCAAAGGCGTGTCATCAAGGGCGGACGGGGATGCCGCCCCGCCATCATCCTTGCCGCCTGACGGTGATGAATGTGAATGCCCCGGCAATATTGTCATGCCACCCCTGTAAAGCCAATTCTGTCATGTCGATTCTGTGTCATGTCGACTCTGTGTCATGTCGGTTCTGTGTCATGCCAATTCTATCATGCTGGCACTTCCGCCGGTCCTGACCGCCCTGCGGCGTCATGCAGGACAGTTTTCACGCTGGCAAATATCCCCGTCAAGCAAAGCATTACGGCAGGCCGGTCGGCAAGGCGCCAACCGTGACAGACGCCGCCATATTTGACACAGATTTCAGACCAGCTTTGCCAGATGGTGCGGGGGTTTACAAACCGTGCCGGTGTTTACAAAACGTGCAAGGGTTTCACAGAACCGTGACAAATCTAGGGTATGATGCTTGTGTTGTGTCACCCGAAGGAGAGGCCCGAAGGAGGGGTTTATGGCAACCACGCTGTTCACATCATCCGGCAATGTCTATCGCGGCAATCTGCATGGTCATTCAACACATTCGGACGGGCGGAACAGTCCGGCGGAGGTCGTCGAACTTTACCGGGCGGCGGGGTATGACTTCACCTGCCTGTCAGAACATCTATGGTCGGACCCGCGCTTCAGCGCCCCGACCATCATCGATCCCACCGCCTTCGACAGTCCCGATTTCGTCACCATCATCTCGGCCGAGCTTCACTGCCCCGGAAAGGCCTATGACAAGGACGGCCTCTGGCATATCGTCGCCAACGGCCTGCCAGCCGATTTTCCGATGGCGGGCGACGGCGAGACCGGCCCGGACATGGTGCGCCGCGCCGTGGCCGCCGGGGCCTATGTCACCATCGCGCATCCGGAATGGTACAGCCTGACCGATGCGGAGGCGCGCAGCCTGGCGGTGGCCGGCGCGCATGGGGTGGAGATCTACAACCACAGCTCGGCCATTGAATCGGCGCGTGGCGGCGGCATTGCAACGCTGGACCTGCTGCTTCATGAAGGGCACCGGCTGCATCTGACGGCCACCGATGATTCGCACCATGTCCCGGGAGATGGCTTTGGCGGATGGGTCATGGTGGCGGCGGACAGCCTCAGCGCCGCCGATATCGTGGCGGCACTGAAGGCCGGTCGTTTCTATGCCTCGACCGGCCCCGACTTCACCGACATTGTGATTGACGGCGACACCCTTCATGTCACCACCTCGCCGGTCGAGCGGGTGATCCTCGCCGGCGAAAATCATCAGGCCCGGTTCGTGACCGGTGATGAACTGACAGATGCGCGTTTTGATCTGGCGTCCCTCGACAGCGACTTCTTGCGTGTTGTCGCGATGGATCGGCAGGGGCGCAGCGCCTGGTCAAACCCCTGCTGGAGGGATGCGGTTGGCTAGGCAGGGGAGAAAATGGTTGTGCCAGCCCCGGCCAGACCCCACATCGATAACATGACAATGCAGCTTTTCATTCTGGTGCGCCAAACCATGGTCGCGCGCTGGCGAGCGATTTGCATGGCGGCACTTTTGGCGATGCCGGTCTTCCTCATCACACCCGCCGCGCAGGCCGAACCGCTTGCCGAGGCGATCGAGCGGATTGACGGCAATGTTCTGTTCCTGCGCCATGCGCTGGCACCGGGATTTGGTGATCCCGCCCGGTTCGATGTCGATGACTGTACGACGCAGCGCAATCTGGATCATGCCGGGCGTGAGCAGGCCCGCGCCATTGGCGCCTATATGACACGCCACCGCATCACCCCGGATATCATCCTCAGCAGCCAGTGGTGCCGCTGTCAGGATACCGCCAGTGAAATGGCGATCGGCCCCTTTTCCACCCATATCGGGCTGAATTCCTTTTTCAACGGGCATGTTGACCGCGATCTGACGCTGGCGGCGCTGCGCGAACATATGGCGCGGATCGGGCCGGACAGGCTGGAACTCATGGTCACGCATCAGGTGGTGATCAGCGCCATCACCGGGATCGCCCCGCGAAGCGGCGGCATGGTTGTTTATAACAGCCGCACCGGCGAGGCATTGTCGGTGCCTCTGGCCATCAAATGACCTGAAAGCGAATTGACCGGTGCGCCGCGTCTGCTAGCGTGACCCGATGAGGCGTTGCATGGCGGGGAGGCCGGCGACATGAAACCGACGGCACCATCACGCGGCGGGCGGCGCGGGCGGCGCGATCGCACGGACGCGGACGCACCGGCCCGCGCGACCGACTACCGTCGGCTTCGCAACCCATTTCCGCAGATGAAGCTCTATTCCGATGACGAGATCGCGGCCATCCATGATGCCGCGCTGACCATGCTCGAGACGCTGGGGATGAAAATCCTGCTTCCCGAGGCGCGCCGGATATTCGGCAAGGGCGGGGCGCGGGTCGATGCGGCCGAAGAGATGGTCTGGATCGGGCGCGAGATGGTGACGGCGGCGCTGGCCAGCGCGCCGCGTTCGGTGCTGTGCCGCGCCGCGCGGCCGGACCGCGATGTGCTGCTGGAGCCGGGCATGCTGGTCTTTCAGCCAGGCGCGGGTGCGCCGCACGCCACCGATCTTGAACGCGGGCGCAGGCCGGGAACAGGTGCGGATTTCCGCGAGCTGATCAAGCTGACCCAGCATTTCGATGTGCTGCAGATGGTGCCGCCGCTGATCGAGCCGCAGGATGTGCCGATGAATCTGCGCCATTATTTCACCATGGAGGCGCAGCTGACCCTGTCGGACAAGCTTCCCTTCATCTTCAGCCGCGGCACGCCGCAGGTGGTGGAAAGTTTTGAAATGCTGCGCGACTTCCGTGGCTGTGATGATGCCGGCTTTATGGAGGAAAGCCATTGCTACACCATCATCAACACCAACTCGCCGCGCCAGATCGACATCCCGATGGCGCAGGGGCTGATCGATTTCGCCCGCCACGGGCAGCTGTCGATTGTCACCCCTTTCACGCTGATGGGGGCGATGGCGCCGATCACCGTCGAGGCGGCGATGACGCTGAGCCATGCCGAAGCGCTGGCGGCGATCACGCTGACGCAGCTGGCACGGCCCGGCGCGCCGGTCTGCTATGGCACCTTCACCTCGAATGTCGATATGAAATCAGGGGCGCCGGCCTTTGGCACACCGGAACATTTCCGCGCCTCGCTTGTCGCCGGACAGCTGGCGCGGCTTGTCGATCTTCCCTGGCGCTGCGCCAGCGGGTCGGCGGCCAATATCAATGATGCACAGGCGGCGCATGAAACCCAGTTCGCATTGTGGGGCTGCCTGATGGCCGGGGCGACGGTGGTGATCCATGCTGCCGGCTGGCTGGAAGGCGGGCTGACGGTGTCCTATGAAAAGCTGATCACCGACATGGAAGTGCTGCAGATGGTGGCCGAGCTGTGCGCCGAGGCGACGCCAGACAGCCCGCAGGTCAATCTCGACGCGCTTGCCGAGGTGGTGCCCGGCGGCCATTTCTTCGCCGCCGCCCATACTATGGCGCGCTATCAGACCGCATTCTATGAACCGCTGGTCGCCGACTGGGCCAATTTCGGCAGCTGGACGGACAGCGGCGCGCAGACGGCAAGTCAGCGCGCCACCGGCATCTGGAAGGATATCGTCAGCCGCGATGCCGGGCTTGGCCATGATCCGGCGCGCATCGGCGCGTTGCAGGACTTTATCGCGGCACGAACAGCGGCCGGCGGGGCGTTGCCGGAAAGCTGAATACCGCGTCACAAGACATAAAGGGCGCGGCACAAGAAACGGGCCGGCAAGGCCGGCCCGTCTGCAGGGAGGAACCATGAAGGTGAGGTTCGATATTTGCCCGGCAGCATGGTCGCAAAATGTCCTGAAAAAGGCCATTTCAGGGCAGGATCGCCGCCCCCTTGAACAACGGATCTGGCGTCCCATATCAATATCGTAACGCCGTCACGGGTTACAAAACCATAAGTCAAACCGTCGTCTTGCCTGATTGGGAGACGGCACAACACTCGCTTGAAAGAGGAGATGAAAATGACCCTGTTTACCACCCCAATGGCCCGCCAGTTTGTTGGCTTTGACAGCCTGTTCGAGGAGCTGAACCGCCTTTCCGACCGCAAGGAGCCGAACTACCCGGCCTACAACATCGCCAAGGATGATGAAGAGCATTACCGGATCGAGCTTGCGCTTGCCGGATTCGGTGCCGATGACATCAGCATCCAGACCGAGAAAGGCGTGCTGACGATCGAGGCCAGCAAGGGCGAGGACACCGGCAATTATCTCTATCAGGGGATCGCGCAGCGCGGTTTCTCGAAGATGTTCCGGCTGGCCGAATATATGAAGGTCGAGGACGCGCAGTTCGTCGACGGCATTCTGACCGTCTTTCTGAAGCGCGAAATTCCGGAAGCCGACAAGCCGAAGCAGATCAGCATCAATGCCAAGCCGAAGACGCTGATCGACGCTGCCTGAAACCGGCGCGATGATTGAAAAACAGGGGTGGCGGCCACAGGGCCGCCGCCTTTTTTTGTGCGGTGTGTTTCTGTGAGGTCTGATTGAGCACAAAAAAGATCCCCAGTGGCACAGGCCACCGGGGAACCGAGTTTCAGGAGGGAGAAACATGAAAAAACGCTCATGCACCCCCTGTAACGTCGATCCGCGGAATTTGTTTAATGCGGGGAATTCGTAACGACCAAATTTCGTTGCCCGGCCGGACTGTTCTGTCGCAGTCACAAGGTGCAATCATCGGATCCGGACATCACCGGCAAGCTGCGTTATCTGGACATGAAACGCCTCTCGATCGCCCATGACAGCGACGAAACCGATCCGTGGCGGTGCATCTTTCCATCGCCGGCCATCGCATCACCGCTGCCTGAGGCCCGTCCTAGCCATCAAAGCGCGCGGTAATTGTCGCAAGATCGCGGCATTCCGGCACCGGGCTGATGACCCGCCCATCGGCAAGATGCTGCAGCAGATTGTCGACAACAAGATTACCCATGGCGCGGCGGGTCTCGACCGTGGCGCTGCCGATATGCGGCGTCAGCACGACATTCGGCATGGTAAGAAGCGGCTCCGGCACATTCGGCTCGTCAGCGAACACATCCAGCCCGGCGGCGCCAAGCCTGCCATCCTGAAGTGCCGCGACAAGCGCCGCTTCATCAACCACCGACCCGCGCGAGACATTCACCAGCAGCCCGTCCGGGCCCAGCGCGTCGAGCACAGTGCTGTCGACGATGCCGCGCGTATCATCCCCGCCCGGGGTCACGACAAACAGCACCTCGCAGGCGGCCGCCATCTCGGCAAGATCGTCATAATAGCGATAGGGAACATCGCGCGGCGTGCGGTTGTGATAGGCAATCTCGGCATGGAAGGGTTCCAGCTTGCGCGCCAGTGCAAGACCGATCCGCCCAAGGCCGAGGATCCCGACCCGCCTGTTATCGGCCGACCGCGACAGCTTCATATGACCTTCGCCGACCCACCGCCCGGCACGCACATAGGCATCGCTTGCCAGAAGATTGCGATGGCTTGCGAGCATCAGCATCAGCGCCGTCGTCGCCACCTCGTCATTCAGCACTTGCGGCGTGTGCGTGACAAGAACACCGCGCGACACCGACAGATCGACATCAATGGCGTCATAGCCAACGCCATAATTGCTGATCAGCGCCAGATTCGGCATGGCATCCATCCAGTCCTGCGGCACCCCGTAATGGCCATCGGTCAGCACATATCTGATCGCGCTGCCTTCGCGGCCGAGAAAGGACGCCATGTCGTCAATCCGGTCCGCGTCATGAAGGTCAAGCCGGCCGTCAAGGCGGTCCCGCATTTCTGTCGTAATCTCGCCAATGATAAGAAGGCCGGTCATGTCTTCATTCCAATTGAATTAACGTCAAAGCGGGCCGGACATTTGAAGAGCATCCGAAGGCAGCACAAACCTACATCGTGGCGCCGATCTGCCAGGGCACGAATTCATAATCGCCAAGCCCCTGCGCCTCGGATTTCGACCTTGTCCCAGACGCCACATCGAGCAGCATGTTGTAGATGTCGCGCCCCGTCTCCTCGAGCGAGCGGCCCTCGGTCAGCATGGCGCCGGCATTGATGTCCATATCGGCGATCAGCCGCTCATACATCTCGCTGTTCGTTGCGATCTTGATGCAGGGGGACGGTTTCGACCCGAAAGCCGATCCGCGGCCGGTGGTGAAGGTCACCAGATTACAGCCGCTGGCGATCTGCCCGGTCACCGACGCCGGGTCATAGCCTGGGGAATCCATGAAGGTGAAACCGCGCGCCGTCACCGGTTCGGCATATTTATAGACCCCGGCCAGTGGCGAGGTGCCGCCCTTCGCCGCCGCCCCCAGGGATTTTTCCAGAATGGTTGTCAGCCCGCCCTTCTTGTTGCCAGGGCTGGGATTGTTATCCATCGAGCCGCGGTTGCGCTCGGTATAATCCTGCCACCACTCAATCAAATCGACCAGCCGGCGACCGGTGGCCTCATCAACGGCACGACGTGTCAACAGATGCTCGGCGCCATAGATTTCCGGCGTTTCGGCAAGCACCCCGGTGCCGCCCTGCGCGACCAGCAGATCGCAGGCATAACCAAGTGCCGGGTTGGCGGTCACACCCGACAGCGCATCCGACCCGCCGCATTGCAGCGCCACCATCAACTCCGACGCCGGGCAGGGTGTGCGGGTTGCCTTGTTCACCTCGGGCAGCATCTCGCGCACCATCGCGATGCCCGCCTCGACGGTCTTTGCCAGCCCCTGCGAATCCTGGATGTTCATCGTCTTGAAGAGTGGTCCTTGCTTCAGGCCATAGGCTTCGAGAAGCCAGTCGATCTGGTTCATCTCGCAGCCAAGCCCGACCATCAGCACACCGCCATGGTTCGGGTTTTTCGCATAGCCCCACATCACCCGCTGCAGCGCCTCGAACCCCTCGCCGGATCCGGCCATGCCGCAGCCGGTGCCATGAACAAACGCCACCACACCGTCGACATTGGGGTAGCTGGCCATCTCCTCGGGCCCGAAGGCCGAGGCGATCATGCGCGCCGCCGTGGCCGAACAATTCACCGATGTCAGAATGCCGATATAGTTGCGCGTGCCGACGCGGCCATCAGCGCGGCGAAAGCCCATGAAACTGTCCTGCGCCGCCGCCTCGACGGGCGTAACCGGGCGCAGATCGGTGGTAAATTCGTAAAGCGCCTCGGTGGCGCGGAATTCGACATTCTGAACATGCACATGCGCCCCGGCCGGAATGTCCTCGCTGGCATAGCCGATCACCTGCGCGTATTTACGAACCGCCTCGCCGGCCGCAATCGGGCGCGACGCCATCTTGTGATTGCGCGGGATGATGGCCTGCGTCAGCACATCCTCGACCGGTGTTCCGGCCTCAATCGTCAGGGTGGCGGTGATGACATTATCAGCTGGGTCGAGGCGAATGGTCTTGGACATGTCGTGGCGACTTTCATCTGCAGTGATGCGGTTTGCGCGGTATCGCCGGGAAAGGCGGTCCTGATGGTGGATCATAGGCAGGCTTCCGGTCGATTGAAAGCCCCAGCAATGGGCACCCAAGGCAGAGGGAACCCACAACAATGGATTGCGCCGCGCCGCGCATGGCTCCGGGAAGGGACATTGAACATAGCCAAAGCTGATTGGGCGTGGCAGTTTTGTGCTATCAATATCGCGGGGCTTTTGGCGGGTTAGGTCAAAGGCATATATCAATATCATCGAGGGTTTCATGACTGAACAGGGACGACTTGCCGGCAAGGCGGCGCTGATCACCGCGGCTGGCCAGGGAATTGGCCGCGCCACAGCGCTGGCGATGGCGGCCGAGGGCGCAAGGGTCTTCGCCACCGACATCAATGCCGACGCCCTGGCCGAACTTGACGGCACCGGCGGCGTTACAACCTTCAGAATGGATGTCATGGACGAGGCGTCGATTGTCGAGGGTGTCGCCCGCGCCGCGCCCGACATTCTCTTCAACTGCGCCGGGTTCGTTCATCATGGCACCATCCTCGACGCCACCGACGCGGAATGGAATTTCGGGTTTGAGCTGAATGTGAGATCGATGTACTGGTCCTCGCGCGCGGCGATCCCTGGCATGATCGAGCGTGGCGGCGGGTCGATCGTCAACATGTCCTCCGTCGCCTCGTCGGTCATCGGCGCGCCGAACCGGTTTGTCTATGGCGCCAGCAAGGCGGCGGTGATCGGGCTGACGAAATCGATCGCCAGCGACTTTGTCACCAGCGGCCTTCGCTGCAACGCCATCTGCCCCGGAACGGTGGAGAGCCCGTCGCTTGAGGACCGGCTCAGCAACACCGGTGACTATGACAAGGCGCGGGAGGCCTTCATCGCACGCCAGCCGATGGGGCGCTTTGGTACGGCCGCCGAAATCGCTGCGCTGGCGGTCTATCTGGCCTCCGATGAGAGCGGCTTTGTCACCGGCCAGGCGATCAATATCGATGGCGGCTGGACCACCTGATATCATCATGGATGGTAGCCACACGATCTGGGAAATGAGGGAATTGGGGATACGGGCATGACAGACCGCAAGATCAAGCCGGCCGAATTGCGCTCGCGGCAATGGTTCAACAATCCGGATGATGCCGAGATGACGGCGCTCTATACCGAGCGCTATCTGAATTACGGCCTGACCCGCGAGGAACTTCGCGACGGCCGGCCGATCATCGCCATCGCCCAGACCGGGTCCGACCTGTCACCCTGCAACCGGCATCATCTGGAACTGGCGAAACGTGTTCGTGACGGCATCATCGCGGCCGGCGGCCTGCCGATGGAAGTGCCGGTGCATCCAATTCAGGAAACCGGCAAGCGGCCGACCGCGATGCTTGACCGGAACCTTGCCTATCTCAGCCTTGTCGAAACGCTCTATGGCTATCCGATTGACGGCGTGGTGCTGATGATCGGCTGTGACAAGACCACACCGGCGCTGCTGATGGCGGCGGCGACGGTCGATATTCCGGCCATCGCACTGTCTGTCGGGCCGATGCTGAATGGCTGGCATGATGGCGAGCGGACGGGGTCGGGCACCATCATCTGGAAGGCGCGGCAGATGATCGCCGCTGGCGAGATCGATGATGACGGCTTTCTGGACCTTGTCACCTCTTCCACCCCCTCGACCGGCTATTGCAACACGATGGGCACGGCGACAACGATGAATTCCCTTGCCGAGGGGCTCGGCATGCAGCTGCCAGGCTCGGCGGCGATCCCCGCCCCTTACCGCGAGCGTGGCCAGATCGCCTATCACACCGGCAATCGCATCGTCGACATGGTGTGGGATGATCTGAAACCGTCGGACATCATGACCCGCGCCGCCTTTGAAAACGCCATCGTGCTGAATTCGGCCATTGGCGGGTCCACCAACGCGCCCATCCATCTGAACGCGGTGGCGCGGCATCTGGGGATCGAGCTGACGAATGATGACTGGCAGGCGCATGGCCATAAGGTGCCACTGCTGGTCAATCTGCAGCCGGCCGGCGAATATCTTGGTGAGGACTATCACCGCGCCGGCGGTGTACCAGCGGTTATTGGCGAGTTGATGCGCCATGATCTGCTGCCGCACCCGCAGGCGATCACTGCGAATGGCAGCGCCATCGGTGATAATTGCCGCGACGTCGCGATCGCCAATCCGGACGTGATATGGCCGGTCGACAGCCCGATGAAGCCGGAAGCCGGCTTCATCAATCTGCGCGGCAATCTGTTCGACAGCGCGATCATGAAGACAAGCGTCATCAGCCCGTCCTTTGCCGAGAGGTTCCTGTCCAACACGGAAGACCCGAACGCCTTTGAGGGCACCGCCTATGTCTTTGACGGTCCGGTCGATTTCCATGAGCGGATCGATGATGAGACGCTCGGCATGGATGGCACCGCCATTCTGGTGATGCGCGGTGCCGGTCCGATCGGTTATCCTGGCGGCGCCGAGGTGGTCAATATGCGTCCGCCGGCCTACCTGATAAAACAGGGCATCGATGAGTTGCCCTGCATCGGTGACGGGCGGCAATCCGGCACTTCGGGTTCGCCCTCGATCCTGAACGCCTCGCCCGAAGCCGCCGATGGTGGCGGGCTGGCACTGATCCGGACCGGCGACCGGGTGCGTGTCGACCTGAACAATTGCAGCGTCAATATGCTGGTGCCCGAGGATGAACTGGCATCGCGTGCTGCCGCGCTGGCCGAAGGTGGTGGCTTCCCAAGCCCGGAAAGCCAGTCACCCTGGCAGCAGATTTTCCGCGAGAAAGTCCGCCCCTTCGCCGAGGGGATGGTGCTGGACGGCGCAACCGACTACAAATCCATTGTCCGCACCCGTGGCATGCCGCGCGACAATCACTGACAATCCGCAACACCCCAAATTATACATGACCGCAACCGGAGATTTCTGATGAAACTGATACGCTATGGTGACGCCGGCCAGGAAAGGCCCGGCCTTGTTGATTCCAATGGTACGATTCGCGACCTGTCCGTCCATGTGGACGACATCACCGGCGCCACCCTCGACAATGCCACGCTGGACAGGCTGCGCGGCCTTGACCCGGCATCGCTGCCGGCGGTTGATGATGGTGTCAGGATCGGTCCTTGTGTTGGCGGCATCGGCAAATTCATGTGTATCGGGCTGAACTATTCCGACCATGCGGCGGAGACCGGGGCCGATATCCCCGAACATCCGATCCTGTTCATGAAAGCCAACTCGGCCGTTGTCGGGCCGAATGACACGGTGATGATGCCGCGGCACTCACAGCACAGCGACTGGGAGGTCGAGCTTGGCGTCGTCATCGGCACCGCCTGTAAATATGTCTCGGTCGACGAGGCGCTGGACCATGTCGCCGGCTATTTCGTCTCGAACGATGTGTCCGAGCGGCATTTCCAGAGCAAGCTCACCGGCCAGTGGACGAAGGGCAAGTCCTGCGACACCTTCGGGCCGATTGGCCCCTGGCTTGTCACTGCCGATGAGGTGCCGGACCCGCAGAACCTGGATATGACGCTCGACGTGAACGGCGTTCGGCGGCAGACAGGCAATACCTCGACAATGATCTTCACCGTCGCCGAATGCATCGCGCACCTGTCAGAGCTGATGACGCTTCATCCGGGCGATGTCATTTCCACCGGAACGCCGCCTGGCGTCGGCATGGGAATCAAGCCGGAACCTGTTTTCCTTCAGGAAGGCGATGTCATGGAACTGACCATTGACGGGCTTGGCCAGCAGCGTCAGGAGGTCGGGCGGGACCCCGCCTGACACGCGTCATGACCACCGCCGGTGCCACGGCCGATATCATACTTACCGACTGGGGCACCAGCTCGCTGCGCCTGTGGGCGGTTGACCGGCAGGGCGGCGTGTTTGACGAACGACGGTCTGACAGCGGCATGGGTACATTGTCACGCGACCAATATGCGCCCGAACTGCGGCGCCACCTGTCGGCGATGGAAGTGGATCAGGACATCCCGGTTCTGATCTGCGGTATGGCCGGGGCCGCTCAGGGGTGGCAGGAAGCGCCCTATCTTGACGTCCCCACCAATTTTGCCGCGCTGGCCGATGGCGCCATCAGGGTGTCCGGGCAGACCCGTGATATCAGGATCGTTCCCGGCATCGCGCAACGCGACAGCACCAACCCTGACGTCATACGCGGTGAGGAGACAATCCTGCATGGGCTTGCCTGCGACGGGGTGCGGGATGGCACCGTCTGTCTTCCGGGAACGCATTCGAAATGGGCCCGCATCGAGGCCGGCAGTCTCGTTGGTTTCCGCACCATGATGACAGGCGAGATGTTCGCCCTTCTTGGCAGCAAGTCGATCCTGCGCCACACGGTCGCGTCCGATGACCGGTCAGACCAGTGGTCCGACGGCGATTTCATGGATGCTGTGTGTGAGGCGCATAGGAACCCGTCACGCGCGCTTGCCGGGCTGTTCGGGCTTCGGGCCGGCCCGCTGCTGTTCGCCGACAAGGTGCCGCACGGGGCGTCCCGGCTGTCGGGCCTGATGATCGGCGCCGAGATTGCCAGCTGTCTTGAGGCGGATCATGGCCCCCTTCATCTGGCGGCGACCGGCGGGATGGCATCACGCTATGAAGAGGCGCTGACCGGGCTCGGCATCGGGTTTGACATGGTGGATGCCGAAGCGGCGGTCCGGACCGGACTGTTCGATATTGCGTCCCGCCTGTGGCCAGACCGAATTCCGCCCGCACCGGGACCCGCACATAAGGAGACCTGAGACAATGACCGAACGTGACCGCGACAGACGCCTTGTCGCCATCCTGCGGGGCATCACACCTGCCGAAATCGAGGGGGTTGTGGAAGGGCTGATCGAGGCCGGGTTCGACGCCATCGAAATCCCCCTCAATTCGCCGACACCCTTTATGTCGATCAAACTTGCCGCCGCCGTCGCCGCCCGCCATGGCGGCCCAGCACGCCAGATCGGGGCCGGCACCGTGCTGCATCCCGATGATGTCGACCGGGTGCAGGACAATGGCGGCAATCTGATCGTGGCGCCGAACATAGACCGGGCGGTGATCACGCGGGCGGTGCATCTGGGAATGACCATGATGCCCGGGGTGATGACGCCGACCGAGGCGCTTGCCGCCATCGATGCCGGCGCGCGCGATCTGAAGATATTTCCGGCAAGCCTTCTCGGCCCGGGCGGGATTGCCGCCCTGCGGGCTGTGCTTCCGGAGGGACCCCGCATCTATGCCGTCGGCGGCGTTGGCGCGGATGATTTCGCATCCTATGCCGCCGCCGGGGTCTATGGCTTCGGGCTGGGGTCCAGCCTGTTCACGCCCGGCCAGGAGGCCGCACAAATCAAACACGCGGCGGCCACCTGCATGACGGCAATGCGCAAGGTCTATGGTGGCAGGTAGCCGCCGGCATTTCGGATCACACTTCGCTAGGCGTAGAGGGCCTTGAACCGGTCGATATTGATCCGGAAACCGGCCTCGAAATCACCGTCACCTGAGTGATAGACCGATTCAAAGCTGATCACGCCATCATAACCATCCTTGCGCATGGCATCGGCCATTGGCGCGAACTGGTCGGCAAGCTGGCCTTCACCCATCGGTCGCACCTCCAGCGTCGCGCGCGGCGTGTCGACCTTCACATCCTTGATATGGACATGGCCGAGATAGCCGTCCCGCACCTCTTCATAGCCGTCGGGATAGGCGGTTTCATGGCACCAGCAGTTATTCGCCGGGTCCCACAGAACCTTCAGCACATCCTTGGCATCCAGATCGTCGATCATCTTGCGGCCGGTATAGTTGGAATTGACCATCGTGCCGTTGCCGGTCTCGACCACCAGCGTCACGCCGGCATCGCGCGCCACGTCAACGGCCGGCGCGATCAGCGGCAGCATCGCATCCCACGCGCCCTTCGCGACATTCCATTTCTCGGCACCATTGCGGCCAAAGAGGATCTGTTCCTTCTTCGGCGTCATGATCCGGACCAGCGGCGAGCCGACAAGATGCGCCATCTCGATCACCCGCTTCAGCGCGTCCATATGTTTCGTGTGAAGCTCATCCCCGGCCTTGTTGGCCACCGTCATGCCGGCGAAGATATGCCGGCTGAGGCAGGAGACCGGCTTGCCACGGTCGCGGAGCAGCGCGTCAATCTCACGAATCTCGCCGGCATCATGGTCGCCGACCTCCTTCTCGCCAACAAATTGCAGCTCGGCATATTCCAGTCCGAATTCATCCATTACATCGACGGTATGCGCCAGATCGCGGCTGATACCGTCACAGATCACACCAAGTTTCATCGGTTCATCCTCCTCTAGCGGTGCAGCTCGGCACCAATGATTTCCTCAATCACGCGGGTACATATCCAATTGTCACCATGCGGGTATTTTGTCTTGCCCTGATGGAAGATCTGCATCGCCGTGGACGCTGTGAACAGCGGCACGCCAAGCTCCTCGGCCATCGCAAGCGAGATCGTCAGATCCTTGTGCATGGTGCCGATGCCGGACCCGGTGCCCTCGAATTTGCGATCGATGATATTCTCCAGTGCGCCCGAGGTGATGCCACATCCGGCGCCAGAGCTGGAGACAACATTGTAGAGCGCCTGGCCCGACACACCGGCCTTCGCCGCCAGCGCCGCCGCCTCGAAGGTGGCGCTGAAGATCGAGCCGATGATCGACTGCAGACACGCCTTCATGACCTGGCCATCACCGACATTCTGACCGACATGATGGATGGTGGCGGATACCGCCTGCATCGCCGGACGGGCAGCTTCCAGAAGATCATCCGGCGCCGCCGCCATCATCGTCAGCGTGCCGCCCTGCGCGCCCGGGAAGCCGCCCGATACCGGGCTGTCGACCATGCGGATGCCGGTGCCGGCAAGCCCCTCGCCAATGGCGCGGGCCTCGGCCGGCTTGATGGTGGCGGTCAGCATGATGATCCCGCCGTTACCCATCGTCGCGGCAAGCCCGCCCTCGCCAAGGATCACATCCTTCGCCTGGTCGCCATTCATCACCATCACATAGACGATATCGGCATGGGCCCCCACCTCGCCGACGGCGGCGCAGGCAACGCCCCCCATCTCGGCAAATTGCGCCATGCGCGCGTCACTGAGGTCAAAACCACTGGTCTCGAACCCGTTGGCGATCAGATTCTTGGCAAGCCCCGACCCCATATCGCCCAATCCAATTATCCCTGCTTTCATCTGTTTCCTCCTTGCCACGCCACAGCGCATCTCGCCGTCACGCGGAATGATTTCATGCTCATCACTTGTCGAGGGATTTCATACGTCGGCAGGCGACGTCGGGCGGGTCCAGTAGACACCCCCTGCCCGTTAGCGGAACCCCGGCAGCGCCGGATCACGCCCGCATTTCATGGTAAATTGTTGTCCCAAGCGGCGGCAATTTCAAGCAGAATGGCGCCCTGTCATCGCAAAGACTGCGCCGCTATCAATTCGCACTCTCAGTGGCGTGGAATGATCGCCCCCGGCGCGGCAACAACTTCGGCCGCCAGCCTGTGCCCTGCCGCCAGCCGTTCGGCCTCACCCGCGCCGGTGAGGAACGCCGCCAGATACCCGCCATTGAAGCTGTCGCCAGCGGCCGTCGTATCGACCACCTTTTCTGCCGGCGGAAAATCAGGCAAATCCCGCGATGCTACATTCGGTGATATGGGGCCGCGAACACCGCGCTTGATGGCGATACCGTCCCAGTTCCGCGCGGCGAAGCGGGCCACGACCGCATCTTCGCTGTCGATTTCATGCAACGCCATTTCATCATCGATCGAGGGCAGCGCGATGTCGGTCAAGCTCCACATATGGTCCATGGTCTGGCGCGCCGTTGTGTGATCCTCCCAGAGCGCCGGCCGGAAATTCGAATCAAACGCCACCTTTGTGCGGCCGTCAGCGCGGGCATCGGCAAGCATCTCGAACAAACGCGCACGCGCCGACGGGGCCAGGATCGCCAGCGTGATGCCGGACAGATAGACGATCTCGGCCGGCGGCATGAACAGCGCAGTCCGCTCAACCGCGAACAGCTGCCGCGCCGCCGAATCCGATCGCCAGTAGGAAAAACTCCGCTCGCCGTTGGCGTCGGTCGCGACAGCGTAGATGCCGATATTGTGGGCCGGGTCGATGGCGATATGGCTGACATCCAGCCCCTCGTCCCGGGCATGGTCGAGAAGCGCCTGTGACAGCGGCTCGCGCCCGACGCGGGTGACATAGCCGACCTGCCCCGGCGCACCAAGCTGGCGCGCGGCATAGACGGCCGTGTTGTAGCTATCACCCGCGAAGCCAACGGCGAAGCCATCATCCTGCGACCTGATCTCTGCCATCACCTCGCCGATGGCAAGCAACCTGATTGATGACATGACCTTCAACCCTTTCCGTCAGCCGGTCAGACGAGCCGTCCCCGGGCGGCGACCGGCAGCACGTCGACAATGCTGTTGCCGCGAACCGCGACAAGCTGGTCAAACATGTTGACCGCAACGCAGACGTGATTCGGGATCACCCGCAGGATATCGCCCACCGCCGGCTTTTCGTCGCAAGCCGATAGATCGAGAAAACCATGCTCCTCCGCCATCTTGTGGATCCGCGCCTCGGGATGTTCAAGGATCAGGCCGAACCCGTCGAGGCCGCCGGTGTCCGAGGTGAATGTCTTCGAGCCGGCATCAAGGATGCCGCGCGCCGCGCCGGCCCGGCTGACCACGCTGGTGAAGATCCGCAAGGCGCAGTCCTCAACGCTGGCAAAGCCGGCGGCCATCATCATCCTGTCATTGAAGATGCAGGTGCCGGCACGATGTTCGGTGGCACCGTCAAGATGATCCATATCGACCAGATTCGGCGTCCCCCCGGTCGAGATGATCTCCGGCACAAGGCCAAGATCGGCAAGGCCGGCCCGCGCCTCGTCAAGAAAACGCTGCGTCGCTGCCCACCCGTCACGCGGCGGGTAGAACAAAAAGCCAGCAAATTCCAGCGCCGGATCGTCCCGCGCGATCTTTGCCAGCGCCACCGCCTCGCCAGGCGTCTCAACCCCGGCACGCTTCTGGCCAGTGTCACATTCGATCAGCACCCGAACAGGACGTTCCGCCGCGCGCCCGGCCTCGGCATAGGCGGCAAGCGACACCGGATTGTCGGCGCAGAGTTTCAGTGCGACACGCTGTTGCAGCGCCGCCAGCCTGCCAGACCGCGCGGCGCCGATGATATTGGTGGCAATCAGGATGTCCTCGATCCCGGCATCGACCATCACCTCGGCCTCGCCAAGCTTCTGGCAGGTGATGCCGATGGCGCCGGCATCGAGCTGGCGGCGCGCCAGGAAGGGCGATTTATGTGTCTTGATATGCGGCCTGTTGGCCCGGCCGGCCGCCTCGCACAGCGCCTGAACATGGGCGATATTGCGATCGACCACATCCAGATCGACAACCGCACAGGGTGTGCCGAACCTCTCAATGATATCGGTTTTCAAGGACTCAAATTTCGGCATGGCTGGCGCTGCCTTCCTCGCCACGCACCATCAGCGCATCATCATTGATCGACGGGAGGGCGCTTTTGCGGAAATATCAGGTCCAGCGTCTTATGCGCCACAAAAGCGGCGATCAGAACCATCAACCCCTCAATGGCACCAAGAATGAAGACGTCCGCCGTACCGACACGGATGGCGGCAAATGCCGCCGCCGCCGCCCAGAGGATCAACCTGATAATACCGCGTAACTTATCCATACGGTCAGCATAGACCAAATGACCCGCCGATTTCCAGCAATCGTTTTAGGCGATACTACCTGTTGTTGCACCGGTAATGCCGTAACGAGCTGGTAACAGCCCCGTCAGTAACCACCCTGGCAGGCCAACAGCAGAAATCCGACACCCGCAAGCAGCGGCGTCACAATCCACAATCGATTGACGCGACGTCGCGGGCGCGACGCACCTTGCACGATGGCGTTGGTTGGCCGGGAAAGATCAAGATCGCGGTCGAATATATTGACTGACGGGATGGCCTCATAGGCCACCTGATCCTCATCAAGGGTGGCGGTCATGCGGGCCGAAGCAAAAATTTTGTCATCCATGATAAGCTGCCTTTTGGTAACGGAGGCTGGTGGCGAACTCCCTGATGACAGGATGTCGCAGGCATGGCGACGCGTCCAGTTGGGACTCGGCAAAAGACTTTTCAGGATTCCGCGAGATTTTTCCCGGATGAAAAAAGCGGGTGCATGTGGGGACAACATGCACCCGCAGAGATGAAAGGCAGGCTATCTGCCCTATATGGACAGAGGCAGTCACTGCCATTCCGGGGAATTTTGGGGGAGGAACTCCAAAACTCTGGGCTTGTGATACGTTGTTTTCGTCGCATGTAAAAATGCTGAATTCGCGCCATGGTGCTGCAAAAAATGCATCATCATGAAGTTGGATGAAAGGGCAGAATCGGATTTGCCGGCAGGTGCCACCGGGCCCTATCATGTCACGATCAGGAATTTGATATGTCCATTCACGGGGGATCGCAATGCCAGATGACAGGAATGATGACGCATCGCGGCGGCTCGCCCGGCTGAAGCGTGAACAGCGCGGCCGATCAGGCACCGAAAGCGCCCTCAAGCAGCTTCTTACCAGCGGTGACCGGACGGCAGATGACAAAATTGCCACGGTCAAGGCCGTGCAGAAGGTCGACCAACGGCGCGTTCTGTCGGCCGTCAGGAACCTGCTTGATGATGATGGGGGCACATGACCCGGCCAAATGAGGCTGATGGCGTGCTAATGCCTCCCTCCCTCCACTTGTGCCGCCACCGGCATTTGTCAAGGGACTGCAATCAATCTGTGTTACGCTATTTTTTCGTTTCAATGATTGTTTTCAAGGGAGACACAACATGGCAATGCTGGCAATGGCGATTCCTATCCTTCCAGGCAAGAAGGAGAAATGGTGGAAGGAAGTCATCGAGAATTTCACCGTCACCAACAAGGCCGAGACCAACGCGCTTCGCGAGGAAGCCGGGGTACATGAGCGAACATTTCTTCAGGAAACGCCGAACGGCGATTTCGTCATCCTGACCTTCGAGGGTGACGATCCGGCAGCGGGATGGGCGCATATCATGCAGAACATGCCGCCGGAAATGTCGGGAGTTGTGGCCGAAATCCACGGCTTTGACATGGACGCCCCGCCGCCGCCGCTGCCAAAGCTGGTCTATGACAGCAAGGCCTGAGGCACAGGCTCACCCCAAATATGATGCTGACCGTCAGGTGCGACCAAAGCGTCGCTTGAATTTCCCGGCAGGTCAGCATTAGACTTTTGATGCTTGGGGCAAAGAACAGCGGAATTTGACAGCCATGGCTGACGGAACACGCGAATATTCGCTTCTTGGTCGCGACGGGGAACAGGCGGTAGCCACCGGTCTTGCCGGCGCCCGCTGGTACCAGACCGAGATCCCGCGCAAACAGCTTGCCGAACTGATGCAACGCCGCGACGGCCCGGCCATTCGCGACACCATTATCCTGTTCACGGCGATGGCAGCGCTTGGTACGGCCGGTGCGTGGCTGTTCCCATCATGGCTGGCGGTGCCGTTCTTTCTTGCCTATGGCGTTCTCTATGGATCGGCGATGGATTCGCGGTGGCACGAATGCGGCCACAAGACCGCCTTCAATTCCCGATGGCTGAATGATGTCGTCTATCAGATTGCCTGTTTCTGCATGATCCGAAACCCCTATAGCTGGCGCTGGAGCCATGCCCGCCACCATACCGACACGATCATCGTCGGGCGCGATCCTGAGATCCAGTTGATGCGCCCCCCGGTCTTCCTGAAATGGATCGTGAACTTTCTGGGCCTGATCGACGTGCCGGCGGGCATCAAGCGGATGTTCCTCAATGCCAGCGGCAGGCTGGACCCGCAGGAAGCCAGCTTGATCCCCGAAATCGACCATACCAAGGTCGTTCGCGTGGCGCGGATCTGGGTTCTGGTCTATGCCGCCACCATCGCCGCCGCCATCACGCTTGACAGCTGGGTGCCGATCCTGCTGGTCGGGACGCCGCGTCTCTATGGTGCCTGGCACCATGTCATGACCGGGATGCTGCAGCATGGGGGGCTGGCCGACAATGTCGTCGATCACAGGCTGAATTCCCGCACCGTCCATATGAACCCGGTCTCGCGATTCATCTACTGGAACATGAACTATCATGTCGAACACCATATGTTCCCGAAGGTGCCGTTCCATGCCCTGCCAGACCTTCACAGGCTGATCAAGCATGATCTGCCGGCACCCTCGCCATCAATCGCCGCCGGCTTTGCCGAGATGTGGCCGGCACTGGTGCGCCAGCTGCGGAACGAGGATCATTTCATCCGGCGCGACCTTCCCGACACCGCACAGCCCTACCGCGAATTCACCGCGAAATAGGGGCCCGGACAGACCCTTTCTGCAGTTCAGCCAACATCCGCACCGCCATCCGCACGACCATCCGCACCGGCAAAGGGAGAGCCGGTCAAATCCCGCTTCTGGGCGCTGATCCGGAACGGGGCATTGGCGGCGCCATAGCCGTCATAACCATCCAGCCGCTGGACAAACTCGAAGAAAATCTCGCTGCTGCGCTGGCGGCTGTAAAACTGGAAATAACGTCCGCTGGCATCCTCGTCATACAGGATATTCAGCGCCCGCATACGGGCGAGGAACGCTTCATCAAGCCCGAAACGCGCGCCAAGATCGTCATAATAATTCGCCGACATGGCCAGCGACTCTAAGCCGCGCGCGGCAAGCGCTTCGGCGGTGGCAAAGATGTCATCGCAGGAAAAGGCGATATGCTGCACGGCGGCGCCATATGTCCGGTCGATGAAATGGCCGGCAAGCGTGTTCTGGTTCTCAGCACCGTTCAGTGTGACGCGCAAATCGCCACTGGCATTCTGGATGGCCCGGCTTCGCACCAGCCCACCAGGGTCGACAACATCCACCATCGGCACCTTGCCGGCCTCGAGAATGGATGTGTAAAACAATGTCCAGGTCAGCATTTCCTCGTATTTCATGGTCTGGCCAAGATGGTCCACCCGCTGTAGACCGACGCCGCTGACATCACCCGCCCCCTCGACCGGCGTAAAATCGATCTCCCACAACGCGGCAAGATCGCTCTTGGCGTCGATGAATCGCATCATGCCGCCGCCAACACCCCTGATCGCCGGAATCGACAATTCTCCATCGCCAGCCAATGTCGTCACCGTCTCGGCGCCAAGCATCCGCGCCCGCTCGACCGTCCTTGCCGCATCATCGACGCGAAGCGCCAGATCACAAACCGAGGTGCCATGTGCCTGATAGGCGGAATGGGCGAACCCGGACTCCTCTGTATTGATCAGAATATTGATGTCGTTCTGCCGCCAATGCGCCACCTGCTTGGACACATGGTTGCCGGCATGCGTGAAGCCCATGACCGACAGGAACGCCGCCAAATCGGTAGCCTCTTCCTCGCTTGTCGTGAATTCGATGAACTCGACACCGCTGCACTGCGCGCGCGGCGGGATGTCGGGAACGGGCAGGCGGATATCAGGCTCGCTGCGCCGCACATCATCCATCAATCCGATCAGCGAGCGATGTCCGTCCCGCGCGATCTCGACAGGACTGCCGCCTCGGAACTGGTCATTGAAGATCTCCAGTGACAGCGGACCGTCATATCCCGTGGCGGCGACCGCACGCATGAAATCCACTACCGGAAGGTCGCCTTCACCGGGCATGTTGCGGAAATGCCGCGACCAGTAGAACAGATCCATATCGATCTTCGGCGCGTCGGCAAGCTGCACGAAGAAGATCTTGTCACCGGGGATGGCGCGGATGGTCTGCGGGTCGATGCCGCGGCTCAGCGTGTGGAAACTGTCGAGGATCAGCCCGACATGGCTGTGATCGGCGCGGCGCACAACCTCCCAGGCATCCCGGTGATCATTGATGTGCCGGCCCCAGGCCAGCGCCTCGAAGCCGATCCTGATGCCGCGCTTCTGCGCCCGCTCGCCAAGCTCGGCAAAGTCATCCGCCGCCCGATCGATGCCGCCAAGCGCCGCCGCTGCGATATTCGAACAGACAAGAACAAGGTCGCAGCCCATGCTGTTCATCAGATCAAATTTGCGCTCGGCCCGGTCAAAGGCGCGGCTCCGATAGGGCTCGGGCAGACCCTCGAAATCCCGGAATGGCTGGAACAGCATGATCTCAAGACCGTAATCTCCAACCAGCCAGCCAACATCGACCGGCGTGCCGTCAAAGGCGATGAAATCCTGCTCGAAAATCTCGATGCCGGTATAGCCGGCGCGCGCAATGGCCGCCAGTTTCTCGCGAAAGTCACCGGCAATCGACACCGTCGCCATGCTGGTTTTCAGCGTGTCCGTCCGGTTTGTCATGGCTTCGGTGTCCTTTCCCTCGCCTCTATGTTGGCCTCTATGTTAACAGGGGCTATCTGCCCTGCCAGCGGGGCCGTCGTTTCTGCAGAAAGGCCGTGCGCCCCTCGGCAGCATCATCACTTGTCAGCATCGCATCATAGGCCGGGTACCGGGCCGCATAGGCGGACTCCAGCTTCGGCATGTCAAGGCCATCCATCATCATCTGCTTGGTGGCCTGCAGCGCCAGTGGCGCGCCCTCACAGATCAATTCTGTCATCGCCAGCGCCATGACAAGCGCGCCTCCCGGCCCGTCTGACTCTTCCGCGATCCGGTTGACGACGCCCATCCCGGCCGCCTCGGCGGCACTGAACATCCGACCCGTCAGCGCAATCTCCATCGCCTGCTTCAGCGGCAATTGCCGCGCCAGACGATGCAAGCCGCCGCTTGCGGCCAGTCCGACCCGTGGCTCCGGCAGGGCGAACCTGGCGTTTGGAACAGCGAGGCACAGATCACAGGCAAGCACGATTTCCATCCCGCCACCGATGGCATCCCCGTTCACCGCGGCGATCACCGGCTTGCTGAGATCAAAACGTTCCGCCAGCCCGGCAAATCCGGTCTTCGGCAGATTGGCCCGGTCAAGGCTTGCCTGGACCGTCAGATCGGAACCGGCACAGAAAGCGCGGTCGCCAGCGCCGGTGATAATGGCCACAAGATGGCGGTCACTGTCGGCGAAACTGTCAAACAGCTCGGCAAGCTGGTGATGCGCGTCCGGGTCAAGCGCGTTGCGGCGGTCCTGGCGGTCAATCGTCAGGACAAGTGCCCTGCCATTCGTCTCCCACCTGATGCCGGCAGCCACGCCTTCCATTGACTCACACACCTCCGGGTCAGGCGTCCATGGCCGCCCTGATATCCTCATCCGCCATTTCGCGCCCGAGATAGGCTTCCACCACGGCTGGATCATTTTTCACGAACTCTGGTGTGCCTTCAGAAATCTTCTGCCCGTGATCGAGAACGCTGATCGTGTCACAGGTCGTCATCACCACCTTCAGGATATGCTCAACGACGATGATCGTCAGATTGTAGCGCTCCTTCAATGTCATGATGGTGGCCATCAGATTGTCGACATTGACCGGCGACAGACCAGCGCCCGGTTCGTCAAGAAGCAGCATCTTCGGCCGCATCGCGATGGCCCTGCCAAGTGCCAGAAGGCGGCGCTGACCCCCGGAAAGCTCAGCCGCCGGAATCTCGGCATGATCGGCAAGACCGATAAATTCGAGAAGCTCCTCCATCTCTTCCCTGACAGCCTTGTCCTGGCGGCGCACAGCTGCACCGTTGAAGAGTGGTGCCAGCGGCCCGTATTTGGTGTGCGGGTGGTAGCCGACCATGACATTGTCGAGAACACTCAGCTCGCCATAGAGGCGGAGCAGCTGGAAGGTCCTGGCCAGCCCCAGACCGGCGATGGCATGTGCCGGGCTGTTGGTGATGTCGACCCCGTCAAAACTTATTTGGCTACCCTCGTCAGGCTGATAGACGCCGGTCAACAGGTTGAAGAAGGTCGATTTGCCCGATCCATTCGGGCCGATCAGCCCATGAATCGTATTCTGTTCAACCTTCAGGCTGACCTTGTCGATGGCCTGCAGGCCGCCAAAGCTCTTGCTCAGGTTACGAGTTTCTAGCAGCGTCACCCAACTTCTCCTCGCTTCTCTGAATGAACCTGCGATTCCGCCTGATACCCTCGAACCAGCCGCCAATACCGCGCGGCATGAACAGCACCAGCAGCACCATCGAAAGCCCGAATACAAGCGGCTGAATCACGATTGGCCGGTCCATGAAATAAACCACCAGATCCTTTGTCTGGTCATAGGCAATGGTCACCACGATGGCCCCGATGACGCCGCCCCAGACATTGCCGATACCGCCAAGAACCACCATCAGCAGCAAGGTCACCATTTCGATGACCGTGAAATTGTTATGATGGAGATAGCCCGGCGGCATATGCGCGAACAGCGCGCCGGCAAGCCCGGCATAGATGGCGCTCAGCACAAAGGCGAGAAGCTTGTACTTCACCACATTGATGCCATTCACCGAGGCGGCGATGGTGTCCTCACGGATCGCCTGGAAAGCGCGCCCGGTAGCCGAACGAAGGATCGCGAAGGAAAAATAGATCCCGACAATGGCCGCGGTCATCACCAGATAGTAGTAGCTTGTGAAACTGTCGAAGACGAATCCGCCGATGCTTGGCGCCGGGATCATCATCAGGCCTGTGCTGGAGCCAAGCGCCGGTGTCACGGCGATGAAAATCCGCACCGATTCACCAAGTCCAAGCGTCGCCAGCGCCAGATAGGCGCCCTCTAGCCGCACCGAAGGCAGGCCAACAATAAGGCCGGCAAAGGCCGTCACAATCACCGCAATCGGGATCGACACCCAGACCGACAGGCCGAACCCAAGGGCGCCGCCAAAGCCGCCGGGCTCCAGCGACAGCACAGCCGAGGTCACCGCCCCGATGGCATAAAGCCCGATATGGCCAACCGTGACCTGGCCGCAGAACCCCTTCACGATGTTCAGCCCGACAGCCAGCATGATGAACAGGCAGGCGCGGTTCGCGAGATCGATCAGATAGTCATTGAAAAATGTCGACAGGATGAAGGGCAGGGTCAGCAGCGACGCATAGGCGATCAGCCATGGCAACAGCCTGTGGCGTTGGGCCAGCGCATCGATCAGGTCAGCAATACGCGATAGAAAAAACATATCGAGCTGGTCCCCCGGGTCCGTTTAAGGGTGGCAGATTGAAAAACTGAAACAGGAAGATGGCCGGGGAAGAGATCCCCCGGCCACACTATTTGAGATCCTAGTCGAGGCCGAAATCCGGCTCCATAGTCACACGGGCGATGACTTCGGTTTCGAAGTCCTCACCACCCTTGGTGTAACCGATGAGAACCGCGGTCCGGTTACCATCACGGCACTGCGGGGTCGGTGCCGCGCAGAAGCTGATCGGGCCGGATGCCAGGCCTTCATAGCCCTCGACGCTGGCGATCGCATCGCGGATGGCGGTGCGGTCGGCAGCAAGCGAGCTGTCAGACAGGTTCAGGTCAGCATTGTTCAACGCCATTTCCATGATCCGAATCAGGTCATATGCCTGCGAGAAATCATGGTCCGGCGAATGGATGCCATAACGCTGGCGGGTCATCTCGTTGAACAGCTTGGCGATCGGACGGTCATCGGCAGCAGCATAGGCAGCCGCGAAGAAGACACCCTTTGCAGCATCACCGGCAATCTTCGGAACCGGTGCGTTTGAGGCCGAGGACGAACCGATACGGCGCACGTCCTCGCCAATACCAGCCTCATAGGACTGGATCAGCGCACGGGCCATGGTCTCGGCAAGTGCCGCTACCAGGATGCCATCGACATCCATCGACTTGATTTTCTGCATGTGCGCGCGGAAGTCGACTTCCTTTTCCTGCACATCGGCACGATAGGCAGGCTCAACGCCGAAGCGCGCGCGCATCTGCTTT
>CBFHRT010000006.1:0-32672 GCA_965658285.1 Puniceispirillaceae bacterium (SeqCode)
AGGCGACATTCTGCGGGTTCGAGAGCGACAGCACGACGCCGGAGCGCATGGCGCTGGTCCCCTGGTTCGCCGCCGTGACCTCGGCCTCGCTGCGGCTTGCCTGCCAGCTGTCAAAGGCCAGCCAGGCAAGATAGCCGGCGCCGGCAATGCCCACCGGAATTCTCAGCGAATCGGCCTGCAGCAACAGGCCAATGCCGGCAAGGCCAAGCATGGCCCATGCCGCATCGCCAACAAGCGAGCCGAACTGCACCGACAGCGCGGCGCGATAGCCGCCTGTCATGCCGTGCCGGATGGTCTCGGCAAAGACGGCGCCGGGGGTGGCGTTGAAGATAAAGCCCAGCAGGAAGGCCATGCCGAGAAGTTCAAAGGCGGAGATCATCGGAAATGCAAAGACCGAAGCAGTTGTATCGAAGCGGTTGTATCGAAGTGTTTGTATCGGAGTGTTTGTATCAGTGTCTATGATTTGCCGGCATGGACGGAAATCATGTGATTATTCATCTTAGTCTCGCGCGCGTTAAGCTTGCAATTCAAGTGCCACTGCCTAGACTCGCTTTGACGGCGGGCCGGGGGAGGCTCGTGCCCATTATCTTCTGATGTATCCAGTTGACAGGAACCCTGCCGATGTTGCCTTCCGCCATTCAGCGTGCCACCAAGATCGTTGCCACAATCGGGACGAAGAGCGGCACACCCGACATGCTGCAGGCCCTCTCGCAGGCCGGGGTGAATGTCTTCCGGCTGAATTTCTCGCATGGCACACAGGCCGAACATGCCGCGCGAATCCGCGCCATCCGCGAGTTGGAGGCGGCAACCGGACTTCCGACCTGCATTCTGGCCGATCTCCAGGGGCCAAAACACCGCGTCGGCGAAGTGGCCGAAGGGGTGGTGGTGAAGGTTGGTGACAGTTTCACCTTTGACAAGTCGGCCGCCGTGGGTGACGCCGGTCGCGTCGGGCTTCCGCATCCCGAGATATTCGCCGCGCTGGAACCCGGCGCGCGGCTGTTGATCGATGATGGCAAGCTGGTGTTGCGTGTCACCGCGATCGACAGTGACAGCTTTACCACCATCGTCGAGGTTGGCGGTCCACTGAGCAGCCGCAAGGGCGTCAATCTGCCCGACATGGTGATCGGCAGCCCGCCTATGACGGAAAAGGACCATGATGATCTGGCTTTCGCGCTTGATCATGGCGTTGACTGGGTGGCGCTGTCCTTCGTGCAGCGCGCCAGTGACATTCTTGACGTCAAGGCGAAGATTGATGGCCGCGCCGCCCTGATGGCGAAAATCGAGAAGCCGGCGGCGCTGGCTGAGTTGTCGGATATCATCGCGGCGTCGGACGGGATCATGGTGGCGCGCGGCGATCTTGGTGTCGAGCTGCCGCCTGAGGAAGTGCCGGGATGGCAGAAGAAAATAATCGCCCAATGCCGGCTGGTCGGCAAGCCGGTGGTGGTGGCAACGCAGATGCTGGAATCGATGATCACCAGCCCGACCCCGACCCGCGCCGAGGCATCGGATGTGGCCGGCGCGGTCTTTGACGGGGCGGATGCCGTCATGCTGTCGGCCGAGACCGCGGTCGGTCAGTTCCCGGTTGAATCGGTCCAGATCATGTCGCGGATCGTGGCGGCAGCCGAGCTTCATATCGCCAGGAATCCAGAGGCCGCGCCGCCAAAGCTGCCGACCGAGCCGAGCCTGTATCATGCTGTCGCGCTGGCCACCGTGTCGCTGGCCGAAACGGTTGGCGCCGAGGTGATCATCGCCTTTTCGACCTCGGGCAACACGGCGGTCCGGATCGCCCGCGAACGCCCCCGGATCCCGTTCTTCGTACTCTCACCCTTCATCGAGGTGCGGCGCCGGCTTGCCATCCTGTGGGGCACGCAGACAGCCGCCAGCACGATCACCGAGGATTTCGAGGCCGCGATTGCCGAGGGGGTGCGGGAAATCACCGCCCGCGAGATCGCTGGCGCCGGGTCGCACGCTGTGATCGTTGCCGGGATGCCGTTCGGGATTGCCGGCACCACGAATTCCATTCGCGTAACGACTCTCTAACCTATCTCCATTTTTTGTGATCAGTTTGCGATTGCAATTGCCGCCGCAAGCCTGTTCAACTTTCGGACATCAAGACCAACCAATCAACGCCAAAAAATCAACGCCAAACGGGGGGAATGTCTGATGGTGAGTGTCGGCTTTATCGGGCTTGGCAATGTCGGTGGCAAGCTGGCGGGCAGCCTGCTTCGTAACGGGATCGACCTGACGGTCCGCGATCTGGACCGCGACGTTGCGCAGCCCTTTCTTGACGGCGGTGCGGCCTGGGGCGAGACCCCGAAGGCGATGGCCGAGGCCTGCGATGTGATCATCACCTGTCTGCCGTCACCGGCGGCAAGCGCCGCGGTGATGGAGGCCGAGGACGGCATTCTCGCCGGGCTGGGGCCGGGCAAAATCTGGGCCGAGATGAGCACCACCGACGAGGCCGAGGTAAAGCGGCTTGGCGCCCAGGTGGCGGCCACCGGCGCGGCCGCCGTCGATTGCCCGGTATCGGGCGGTTGTCACCGCGCCGCGACAGGCAATATCGCCATTTTCGCCGGCTGCGACCGGCCTGTCTTCGAGCGCATGCTGCCGGTATTGACGGTGCTGGGGCGGCGGATTCTGCATACCGGGCCGCTGGGATCGGCATCGATGCTGAAGGTGATGACGAACTACCTTGCGACGGCAAACCTGCTCACACTCTGCGAGGCACTTGTCACCTGCAAGGCGACCGGGCTGGACCTGAACACCACCTATGAGGCGATCCGGATTTCCTCTGGCAACTCCTTTGTCCACGAGACCGAGAGCCAGGTCATTCTGAATGGCAGCCGTGACATCAATTTCACGATGGATCTGGTGATCAAGGATATCAGCCTGTTCCAGGAACTGGCCGACCGCGCCGGCGTACCGCTGGAGATTTCGCCGCTGATGATCGATATCTTCAAGGATGGCGCGGCGCGTTATGGGGACCGGGAATGGTCGCCGAATATCATCCGCCGGCTGGAAGAGGCGACGGGGCTTGATATAAGCGCGCCCGGCTTTCCCGATGAAATGGTCGATGACGAGCCTGAGGAAGCCGGGCACGAGGTGGTGCCAAACCGCGGCTAGTCGGGGTTAGTCGGGGCGCTCTGCCTCGCGGATGGCGACCGTCATGTCCGCGATACCCTCTGGCGGCACCGACAGCCGCGCCGTGATGGTGCGCTGATCACCCGGGGCCAGCGCGGCTTCGCGGACGGCGATCGGGCGCGATATCACGGTTTTACCTTCATTATCGAGAAGCGTGACGGTCACCCGTTCGGGCGCGCCGGCAGCGGTGCCGAGATTGGCGAATGTCACCGTCACCATCACTGCGCCATCGCCGCCGTCCAGCGCCGCATCGAAACGTGACTCGGTCACGGCGAAATGCGGTGCGGGGCTGACCTCGAGGCCGAACGGGGCCGGCAGGGGCGGTGTGATCCTGAAGATGGCGCTGGCGGCAAATCCGGCAATGAGGATGCCGGCCAGCAGCAGTGCCAGCAAGGTGCCGACAAGCCTCTGCCGTGGTGATGGCGGGGGCGGCGGAGATGGCAGGCCGGCAAGCGCGTCGGCGCGCCCGACCTCGTCAGGCTGCATAAGATGCCGGCAATGCGGGCATTCCACCATCACCGCCTCGCCGGCATTCAGCGGCGGGACCGACAGGCTGTTGCCGCAGGCGGTGCAGATTCCAATCCGCGGATTGGGATTCGGGCGGCTTGGCATTGCCGCGGACGCTATCGGCGAATTGTCATTCAGCGGCTGAAAAATCTCATCGCATTTGTGACAGGCAATCCGGATTTGCTGGCCGGAATCGCGGGCCCGCACAACAAGGTCCTTTTCAACGGCGCATTGCGCGCCGCAGCCCGGGCAGCGGTGGATGTCGCTCTGCTGGGTTTCCAGAATCAGTGTCATTCACGAAGCATCCAGATGGCTTGCCAGAAATGAAAATCGGTTCGTGCCGACACTCTAGGGGATGGGCCCGGCCTGTCAATCTGCGCATGCCATGTGGCGCGCCCGATCAGAGCGGCTGACCGCGAAGCTGTTTACGGAGCTGGCTTGTGACATCCACCGCCTGATCGAGATGCGGATTGACCCGCAACGCCGCCTCGAACGCCTGTAGCGCCGCCTGCAGATCGCCACTGCGCATATTGATCATGCCAAGGCCGCTGAGCGCCCCGAAATGCCGTGGCTCGAGATCGATTACACGGGCGATGTCGCGGCGCGACCCGGCATCATTGCCTCGCAGAAACCGCACCGTCGCGCGCTTGTTCCAGGCCTCGGCAAAATCGGGATGATCCTGGATCAATTGGCTGAAGACCTGCTCGGCACTGCCAAGCATACCCCTGTTCATCAGCGTCATGCCGGATTGCATCAGCCTGTCGGCATCGGCGTCGCCATCGGACGCAATCCAGCGTGACCAGATTTCGGATGTCAGCTGTTCGGCCTCGGCCTTGTTGCCCGTCCGCACAAGGTCCTTAAAAAGACTGTCCAGCGCCGGATCGGTCTGATCGCTGGCAGCCGGCATCGCCATGCCCATGATCAGACCCACGAAAAGAAGCCACAGCGGAAGATGTAGTGCAGGATATGGCGAAAGACGCATGCGGGGTCGCAGAGCGGCGGGCGTCCCGGGAAATATGCCGATTTGCTCTTCTTGCTTCATATCATTGATATGGGGCGTTTCCAAAAACATCCAAGATTATCAAAATGACGCAGCCGGGCCACAGACGGGCCACAGACGCGCCACAGCTGGGCCGCACCCGGTATGCATCCGGGCCATAGCCGGATGACAGCCGCCAGCGTTTGTCTCAGAAGATAAAATGCCTTATCATCCGTCCCCTAGAATTTGGGCGCCGTTTCGAGGTCCGCCATGACGTCACATCTCCACCATCCTACCATCGCCCCGCGGTTTCATATGTGGCTTCGCATGTTGGTTTTCCTATGGCTGATATCCGCAGCGATGGTGTCGCCGTCATGGGGTGATGACAGTCAGACCAAGATCGATCTTCAGGTAGCATTGCTGAATTTTCTGGACATGTCGGCCGACCCGCAGGGCCGGTTCCGGGTGATCGACCGCGCCACTGGCGAGGTCCTGCACACCCATGCCGGGGCGATGCACCCGAAGATCGTGCCTTTTGGCGAGGACAGGGTGCTGTGCATCGAGATGTTCGACAGCGCCGGCGGGCGTCATGATGCCGATTTCGTGATGCGGCAGACCCCGGCCGGATGGATGGTTGTCGATGTGCTGTTTGACCAGAGGCCGCTTCTCAAGAAAGCGCTGGCAGGTGCGCAATAGGCGGCATGGCAGAACCGCGTTTCAGATCAGGGCTTTTCACACGGCTCTTTGTGCTTTGCGGGTCGGTGGCTTTGCTCATCGCCGCGATCGCGACCTTTGCCTTCTACAGCTATCGCACCACGCTGACGAATGATCGGCTGGCCATCGAACTGACGGCGCAGGCGCATGCCATCGCGCCGCTGGCCAGTGCGCGGTTGGCGGCTGGCGATGATGCCGGCGCGTCACGTCTGCTGCGCTCATTTGCCGGTCTGCATTATGTGACCTGCGTTGACATGGTTCGCGGCGGGGGCGTTGTGGCATCATTCCCGCCGCCGGGATGTGATCTGGTGAAAGCGAGGGGACGCGATCGCGAGGTTCCGGTCACCACCGCCGCCGGGGCGAAACTGCTGTTCCGGGCCCGCGTCGATGATGATCTTCTGCTGGCACCGGTCTGGGCCGAGACGGCGCTTGTCGCCAGCCTGATGATCGGCCTTGCCGCGGTGATTTTCATCGTGCTGTCGCTCAGCTTCCGCAGGAAGGTGCTTGCCCCGCTGGTCGCGCTTCGTGATGCCATGCAGGCCTCGACGCCAAGCAATCCGGTGCGCGCCGACCTGTTGCATGACGATGAGATCGGCGCCATCGTCAAGGCGTATAACAAGCTTGTCGCGGCGGCGCGGCTGTTCTTCCGCCGGCTTGATCGCTCACAAAAACAGCTTGCCGAGAGCGAACGCCGGTTTCGTGAGCTTGCCGAGGTGTCGGGTGACTGGTTCTTCGAGATGGACAGCGAGCTGCGGCTTTCCTTCCTTTCCGAACGGTTTTTTGAAATCACCGGCCTGAGCCCCGACGATGTGATTGGCCGGACGCGAACCGAAATCGCCGCCAGCACCAATGTTCAGGGCGAATTCGACCGGCATGTTGCCGATCTCGAGGCGCGCCGCGAATTCAGACGTTTCGAATATGAGCTGGAAGGCGGGGCGCGGCCGGTTTATGTCAGCATCAGCGGCGTGCCGATGTTTGATGAGGAGGGTAACTTCCAGGGCTATCGCGGGATTGGCAGCGATGTCAGCGAGATCAAGCAGAAGGAACGCCAGCTTGCCGAGGCCAACCGCAATTTTGGCGATTCGATCAGCTATGCCAGCAGTCTGCAGCTCGGCCTGCTTCCCTCACCCGAGGCGCTTGCTCGCCATCTTGGCACGACCCGCACCATCTGGCAGCCAAAGGATCTTGTCGGCGGCGATTTCTTCTGGGTCGGGCGGATTGGCCATATCGACTATCTGGTGTTTTTCGACTGCACGGGGCATGGCGTTCCCGGCGCCTTCATGACACTCATCGTGACGTCGGTTCTCGATGCAATCGCTGTATCGGCACCGGCACCACCACCGGCCGCGCGGGTTCTTCAGCTTGTCCATGACGGGGTCTGTCGACAGCTTGGGATCACGCCGGATACGCCGGGGCATGATGGGCTGGATTGTGCCGTTGTCAGGCTGAACCGCGGTGAGGATTCACTCGAATTCGCCGGCGCCTCGATCGATCTGTTCGAGATTGCCGCCAGCGGGGCGGTGACGCGCCATCGCGGCGCCAGGACCACCCTTGGATACCGGGTTCACGAGGCGGCGTTGTCGCTGACATCGGTAACGCTCAGCATTGGCCAGAATGGCTATGTGATGACGACAGACGGGATATTGACGCAGATTGGCGAGGCAACGCGCCGGGTGATGGGAACGCGGCGCCTTGAACAGGGGCTTGCCGATGTCGGCGGCAATGATCCGTCCCGGCTGGTCCGCATGGCGGGCCGGATTCTGAAAGGCTGGCAGGGGCGCGAGGAACGCCGCGACGATGTCGCCCTTATCGCTTTCCGGCCGAATGACACCTCATAGCAACGCGCCCAACATCACTTACGGCATCACTTGCGGCATCACGTGCGGCGCTATTCCTCGATATCGATGGCAGCCTTGACCGTTGTGGTGAAAATCTCGGTCTCGAGTTGAAAGCGGCGCGGCACAACAGTCGCACCCTCCATCGAGGATTGGACCCATTCCATGGCGTCCTCATCCGGATATTCCCAGATCTCGAACAGGATCAGCGGGTTGTCGTCACAATGATAGACGCGGTATTTCACATCCACCGCCGTCAGCCGCGATTCGATGACCGCCACTGATTCGAGAAAGGAAGCGACATCCGCCGCCGAGGTGAAGGTACGCTTGTAAATACGGGCTATGGCGGGCGTCATGCTGGCGGATCGTCCTGTTCTTCTATCTGGCGCACCGCCTGACGCAGGAGTGACAGCGCGGATTCACGATCAGACAATACAGCAGAATCGAGGAAAAGGCGAAATCCATCGCCACTGCCAACGACAAAATCCTGCGACCGGCCAGCCTGACCACCTGTCACCTCATAGAGCTGCACCGGATGCTGGCGGCCACGAAGTGTCACCTTCTCGTCACCGCGACAGGACATGCCATCCTTGATCAGCGCATAGGTGTCGGCATCGATCAGCACGCTGTCCGCCGCCGCAAGTGCCTGAATCCGGGCTGCCGAATTCACCACATTGCCAATGGCGGTATAGTGAAGCCTGCTGTCGGAGCCGAAATTGCCGACGGTGGCATAGCCTGTCGCCAGGCCCATACGGACATGCACTGGCGGGCTGAGCCCGTCCTCGGCCCATTTCACGCGAAGCGCCTGCAGCCGATCCTGCATTTCCAGCGCCATGCCAACGGCGTTCTGCGAATCTGTCTCCGCACCGCGCGATTTCGGGGCGCCGAAGAAGATCACGATGGCATCGCCAATGAACTGGTCGAGTGTTCCGCCCCAGCGAACGCACAGGCGGTTCATCTCGGAAAAATACTCCATCAGGAACTTCGCCAGCTGCTCGGGTTCCAGTTTTTCGGTCATGCCGGTGAAATCGACGATATCCGAGAAGAACACCGTCAATTGCCGACGCTGTGTGCTGGCCACCTGCTCATAGCCGGACTTCATCAATGTATCGACGACGGTCTGTGGCACGAAGCGGGCCAGATTACGGGTCAGGGACGACAGAGAGGCATTGGCCCGGGTCAGTTTTTCCTCGCTGGCATCGGCCAGCTTGACCAGCCTGTCAATCTGCCGCGACTGGCGGTTGAACTGTGTCAGCAAGGCCGCTGTTGCGGTGTGCAAGGCGTCGCTGTCGGGGGCCTCAGACAGCAGCAACGCCTCGATGCGCGTTATCAGCTTGTCAGTTCTGTTCGACATCGAGATCACGGATTGATACGGCCGCGTTGGTCACCTCGGCGGCGATATCCTCGGCAAATTCCCGCGTGATGTCATCATCCGGATCGCAGAACCATTCAACGGTGACCGCCGCGCCGCGTCCGGCAAAATCATCAAGAAGGTCGAGCAGTTCCATCAGCGCGCGGGCCGAGCTGGAATTGAAATATGTCAGCTTGATATGGACGGTGAGGGCTTCGGCGCCGCCGGCGAAATAACCCTCCAGCGCGGTGGTCAGGGCGGCATAGAACCCGCCGACATCCTCGGGATAGGATTCGCCGGCGATGACCAGCAGCCTGGCGGTCTGGTCAAGCGCGATGGCCGGGGTCCGGCTGGTGGCTTCAAGGTGCAGGTCTGTCATATCATGTCTCTAACTATCTGCATTTGTTAAACAGTCGCTTTGATCATGAAGAAGCTGAGGCCGTCCGCCGCCGGCATCACCTCGCAGGTAACCGGCAGCGTCGATCGGCGGGCGATCTCGATCAGGCCGAGGCTGGCCCCCTTCGACCTTTCATCAGGTGTCGCGCGAAGGCGCTCACGATACATCTGGCGCAGTTCCTCGGACGATTTGGATTGCAGCGTTTCAACCCGCTCGACAAGCTGTGTCGCCTCGCTGGCAGCGACGAAATTGCCCGCGATCACGTCCATGCCGTCCTCAGTCTCGGCGACCATGACAATTCCGAACGAGGGTTTCTCGCCATCATCGGGGCCGGGTTGCGGACCCTCGACACCATAGCGGATGATATTCTGCATGAGTTCGACGAAGATCGAGAACACATTTCTGATCTGCGTTCCATCCCGTGCATGGTCCTCCAGCCGCTCGCGCAACGTGTCGCCCACGGCAAGCAGGATGTCTTCCGAAACATAACCCGAATAGCTGAGGACAAATTCATCCCGCAACAGCAACTGGCTGAATTTAAAAAATCTATCAAACTCCATCACAACGCCGGTTCACTGCTTGTGGGTGCACGCGATCGCGGCGCGAGTATAGCCGATTTAATGCGATTGCAGACGGAAAAATATGGCTGCCGCCAGCTCGCGGCTTTGCGGCCTGTTCAGCAGGGATTTACTCAGCACCGGCATCAGGAAAGACCGTCGAATTATCATGCCGCGACAGTGTTGCCGTGGCCGCCAGCTTACGAAACATCGCTTTCCCTTTGTCCGGTGTTCTGGCAATTTGATGCCAGACAGACTGAATCGGAATGCCGACCCCATGCCGGGCAAGATATCGGGCGTTAGCCCTGTCAGACCCCCGGCATTGTTAGCAAAGGAAACACCCATGATTAAGGCGATAATTGTCGAACAGGCCGAGGACAGGACCGTTTCGGCGGCGGTTCGGGAGATCGAGCGCGCGCAGCTTCCGGGTGACGGCGATGTCGATATCGCGGTGGAATATTCCAACATCAATTACAAGGACGGGCTGTGTCTGAATGGTCTGGGCGGGCTCGTCCGCAATTATCCGCATGTTCCGGGCATTGATTTCGCCGGCGAGGTGACGGCCAGCCGCGATCCGAATTTCAAGCCTGGCGACAAGGTGATCATGGGTGGCCAGCGTGGCGGTGAGGTGCGCTGGGGCGGCTATGCGACAATGGCGAGCGAGCAGGCACTGCGGCTGGTGCATCTTCCCGCTGGCCTGACAACGCGTGAATCGCAGATGCTTGGCACGGCCGGTTTCACCGCCATGCAGGCGATCATGCGACTCGAGGCGAACGGCATGACGCCGGAGGGCGGCGAGGTTCTGGTGACCGGGGCCGGCGGTGGTGTCGGGTCGATTGCGACGGTGCTGCTGGCGCGGCGTGGCTATGAGGTGGCGGCGATGACCGGACGGGCCGAGATCGCCGATTATCTGACGGACCTTGGCGCGACCCGCATCGTTGATCGTGCCGAGATGGCGGATGACCCCGGCAAGGTCATGGAGTCGGCTGCTTGGGGCGGGTGTATCGACTGTGTCGGTGGCCAGATTCTGGCGCGCGCCATCAAGCAGATGAAGAATGGCGCCGGAATCGCCTCGCTCGGCAACGCCGCCGGCGGGACGATGAATGCCAGCATCATCCCGTTCCTGCTTCGCGGGGTTTCGGTCTATGGCATCGATTCGGTAACCGTGCCACTGCCGCAACGGGCCGAGATATGGGCCGCGCTGGCGGCCGAGATGCCGAAGGATGTCCTTGCCGGCATGTGCAGCGAGATCGGCCTTGGCGAGGTGATTGAGCATGGCCGCCAGATTCTGGACGGCAAGATCAGGGGCCGCATCGTTGTCGATGTGAATCGCTAGCGTCTGTCGCCCGGGTGCGCCGCTGCTCTCGGACGTCAAAATTGCTTGCGGTCGGCGTTTAACGGTCGCACAGTTTTTCGAGGTGTAGCGCAACCGGTATGACCGGGGGGCATGACCGGGGCGCATAACCTGGGGCATAACCTGGGGAAATGATCAGGGGAAATGATCGGGGGTGTGACATGGACCAGACCATCATCGGCTCCAACCGCAAGATCGATCCGACAAGGCGGGCGCATCTGAAACCCGACCTGACGCCGGACGATAATGACCGGGTTGAAATCGGCCCGACCGGCCTTGCCTTTAGCGAATGGGCGGCGGCGGGGCTGGCGGCACCCGACATGCCGGCGCTTCGCGAATACAGGCTGTCGCGGCTTCAGGACCAGATCCGCAAGCATGATTGTGCCGGGCTGCTGCTATTCGACCCGCTGAATATCCGCTACGCCACCGACACCACCAACATGCAGCTCTGGATCGCGCATAATGCGGCGCGCGCCTGCTTTGTGCCGCCCGAGGGCGAAATGGTGCTGTGGGATTTCCATAATTGCGAGCATCTGTCGGCGCATCTGCCTCTGGTCGGCGAGGTGCGGCACGGCGCCAGCTTCTTCTATTTCGAGACCGGCGACAGGACAGCCGATGCGGCGCGCCATTTCGCAGACGAGGTGATTTCGCTGATGCGCCGGCATGGTGGCGACAACCGGCGGCTTGCCGTCGACAAGATCGAACATGTCGGCTATGCGAATCTGATCCAGCAGGGGGTTGAGGTGCTGGAAGGCCAGATGCTGACCGAACATGCCCGCTCGATCAAGAACGAGAATGAAGTTCGCGCCATGCGCTGCGCCATCCATGCCTGCGAGATGGCGGTCGATGAAATGCGCCAGGCCATGCGCCCCGGCGTGTCGGAGAATGAAATGTGGGCGGCGCTTCATGCCGGCAATATCAAGCGCGGCGGTGAATGGATCGAGACACGAATTCTGTCATCCGGGCCGCGCACCAACCCCTGGTTTCAGGAATGCGGCCCGCGGATCATGCAGGAAGGCGATATGATGGCCTTCGACACCGATCTTGTCGGCACCTATGGCTATTGCTGTGATATCTCGCGGAGCTGGATTGTCGGTGACGCAACGCCGAATGACGAGCAGCGGGCGCTGTACCGCGTCGCCTATGACCATGTGATGACGAATATCGACATCATCCAGCCGGGGATGAGCTTTGCCGAGATGACGGCGAGGGCGCACCGCCTTCCCGAGGCCTATCGGGCGCAGCGCTATGGCGTCATCGCGCATGGCGTCGGGCTGTGTGATGAGTATCCGTGCGTCCGCTATCCGGAGGATGTCGAGGCGCATGGCTATGAGGGATGTTTCGCCCCCGGCATGACGCTGTGCGTCGAGGCCTATGTTGGCGCGGTCGGCGGTCAAGAGGGCGTGAAGCTGGAGGAGCAGGTTCTTGTCACTGAAACCGGCTGCGAGGTGCTGTCACGCTATCCCTATGAAGAGGCGCTTCTGGCCTGAATTTCTGGCCTGAATTTCTGGCCTGAATTGCGGGCCTGAATTGTCGGCCTATTTATTGGTGACAATGCCGATATGCGGCAGGTTGCGTCCCTGCTGGGCGAAATCGATGCCATAGCCGATGACGAATTCGTCGGGAATGTCGAACCCGACCCAGTCGATCTGGACCTCGATCTCGCGGCGCGACGGCTTGTTCAGCAGCGCGCAGACACGAAGCGATTTCGGCTCGCGGGTCTGCAGAATGTCATGCACCTGGGACAATGTGTGGCCGGTATCGATGATATCCTCGACGATCAGAACATCGCGTCCGGCGATCGATGTTTCCAGGTCCTGGATGATCCGCACCTGACGCGACGACACCATCTTGTTGCCATAGCTGGAGACGGTCATGAAATCGACCTCGACAGGCAAATCGAGGCGGCGCACCAGATCGGCGATGAAGACGAAGGAGCCGCGCAACAGGCCGACAACGACAAGCTGTTCGGTGTCCTCATACTGCTCCGAGATCATCCGCGCCAGCTGCGTCGTCCGCGCCGCGATCTCGGTTTCGGAAATCAGGATCTCGATATCATGTTCGGCGGACAGGACGGTCATGGTTTTCGGCTCCGGTCGCCCCGAAGGACATATGATGGGAACATATGCTGGGACATATGCAGGGACAGGGATGATGAACGGCATAGGCGTTGTCCGACCATCAGTATAGGCATTATGGGCCGGCTTGCGAAACGCAATATTAGGACAATGTCCGGGTATTTGACCGCCGCCGGGATCGTTCCTGTATATTGTGCTTGCCGTCTTGTCTTTGTTATTGGCGCGCCACATGATGGGAAGTGACGGAAACAGGGCGGTCCACACCACATCATGTCACGGCAGGCCGCCAGCCGGGCAGAAATACTGAACAGAAATACTGAACAGAAATACCGAACAGGAATCTTCAACAGGAATCTCGACATCATGGCAAAAATCGCTTTTCTCGGTCTTGGCGTCATGGGCTATCCCATGGCGGGACATATCGCTGGCGCCGGCCACGAGGTGACGGTCTATAACCGCACCGCCGCCAAGGCCGAGGCCTGGGTGACCCAATATGGCGGGGGGCATGGTGGAGCGCATGCACCAACCCCGGCGGCGGCGGCGGCCGATGCCGATGTTGTGCTGTCCTGTGTAGGCGACGACCCGGATGTGATGGAGGTGGCGCTTGGACCTGAGGGCGCGATTCCGGCGATGCGCGCGGGCGCTGTCTATATCGACAACAGCACCGTTTCTGCCGAGGTGGCGCGCAAGCTGGCATCGGCCGGCGGCGAACGCGGGATCGGCGTTCTCGACGCGCCGGTGTCGGGCGGTCAGGCCGGCGCCGAGAATGGCAAGCTGACGGTGATGGTCGGCGGTGCGCAGGCCGATTTCGACGCCGCCCTGCCGGTGATGGAATGCTATGGCGCGCGGGTTGTGCGGATGGGTGAGGCCGGTAGCGGCCAGCTTGCCAAGATGGTCAACCAGATCTGCATCGCCGGGCTTGTCCAGGGCCTGTCAGAGGGGCTGAATTTCGCAATGGCGAGCGGGCTTGATACCGACGCCCTTCTCGAAGCCATTTCCGGCGGCGCGGCGCAGTCATGGCAGATGGTCAATCGCGGCCACACGATGGTGAGGAACGAGTTCGATTTCGGTTTTGCCGTCGATTGGATGCGCAAGGATCTGCGGATCTGCCGCGAGGAGGCGGCGCGCAATGGCGCCCCGCTGCCGGTGACCGAGATTGTCGCCGGGTTCTATGACGAGCTGTCGGAAATGGGACATGGCCGCGGCGATACCTCATCGCTGATCCGCCGCCTTCGCAAGGGGTGAGGGGCGCAGGCCCCCCTCATAGGTGATTCCAGGCGTCCGTTAACCGTTATCTAACGCGCCACATGCTAGCTTCACCTTGCTTCTAACCGACAGTCTGGGATTTCAGGTGACAGAATTACTGGCCGCACATGGCGCATTGATTGGCGCGCTCTTGGTCACCTGTATCATCACCGCCGGCACGCCGGGGCCGAATAATTTCATCGTTCTGACGGCGCGGCTGTCCGATACAACGGCCGCCGCCTTGCGGGTCTATCTCGGTGTCTGCCTCGGCTTTCCGGTTATGGTCTTTGTCGTGTCGCTGACCGTCGCCCATTATGGCGAAGCCATCATCGAGCAGCTGACCATCATCAAATATCTCGGCATCGGCTTTCTACTCTATCTGGCGGTCAAGCTGTTCCTCGCCACGCCAAGCGACCTGTCCGAACGGACAGGCACCGCGCCCGGCTTCATCTTTGCGTTCCTGTTCCAATGGACGAACCCAAAGGCGTGGGCGATGGCATCAAGTGCCGCCGTCATCGCCGGTCCGGACCTGTTCTTTCTGCCCGCGCTGATTTACCAGATCGTGATCTTCCCCTGTGTCGGGATCTGGTTCTGGTTCGGCGATCTGCTGAAGCGCCGCATTCTGGGCACGCCGTATGAGCGGTATCTCAACCGGGCGCTCGCCATGCTGCTGGCGCTCAGCGTGATGATGATGATCTGAATCTAGAGCCCGACGCAGACGAATTTGATCTCCAGGAACTCGTCGATCCCGTATTTCGAGCCCTCGCGGCCAAGGCCGGAGCTTTTCACCCCGCCAAACGGCCCGACCTCGGACGAGAAAATGCCGGTATTCGCCGCCACCATGCCATATTCCAGCGCCTCGCTGACGCGGAACAGCCGCTTCGTGCTGTCGGTGAAGATATAGGCGGCAAGGCCGAATTCGGTGTCATTCGCCATCGCGATGGCGTCCTCGTCGCTGGAAAACCGGAACAGGCCCGATACCGGCCCGAAGGTCTCCTCGCCGAACATCTGCATCTCCGGCGTCATGCCGGACAGCACGGTTGGCTGGAAGAAAGTGCCGCCAAGCTCATGCCGCCCGCCGCCGGTCAGCAGCTCAGCCCCCTTGTCCAGCGCATCGGCGACATGGCGTTCGATCTTGTCCAGCCCCTGCTGGTCGATGATCGGCCCCTGCTCGACGCCGTCCTCCATGCCGTTGCCGACCTTCATCGCGTCGCTTGCCTCGACAAGCCGGCGCGCGAATTCATCATAGATGCCATCCTGCACGAAGATGCGGTTGGCGCAGACACAGGTCTGGCCGGCATTGCGGTATTTCGAGGCCATGGTGCCGGCAATCGCGGTGTCGATATCGGCATCATCGAAGACAATCAACGGCGCGTTGCCGCCAAGCTCGAGGCTCATCTTCTTCAGGGTATCGGCGCTCTGGCGCATCAGGATACGGCCGACCTCGGTCGAGCCGGTGAAGGTCATCTTGCGGATCCGGTCATCGCTGCACAGCGCCGTGCCGATGGCCGGCGCATCCATGCCGGTGACGATGTTGATCACGCCCGCCGGAATGCCGGCGCGCTCGGCCAGTTCGGCCAGCGCCAGCGCCGACAGCGGCGTCTGTTCGGCCGGCTTCAGGACGCAGGCGCACCCCGCGGCGATGCCGGGCGAGACCTTGCGGGTGATCATCGCGATCGGGAAATTCCACGGCGTGATGGCGCCAAAAACACCGACAGGCTGTTTGAAGGTCAGGAAGCGCTTGTCCGGGATCGGGCTTTCCATGACATCACCGCAGACCCGCCGCGCCTCTTCGGCGAACCAGTCGATAAAGGTGGCGCCATAGGCAATCTCGCCGCGCGCCTCGGTGATCGGCTTGCCCATCTCGGTGGTCAGGATAACCGCCAGATCCTCGGCATTGGCAAGCACCAGCTCATACCATTTGCGCATCACCATGGCGCGCTCCTTGGCGGTACGCGCGGCCCATGCTGCCTGCGCCGGGACCGCGGCGTCGATCGCCGCCGTTACCGCCGCGGCGCCAAGATCGGCCACCTCGGCCACGGTCTCGCCAGTGGCCGGGTTGGTGACAGCAAAACGTGCATTCTGCGGCGCTTGAACCCACGCGCCATTGATATAGGAATCGGTGCGGAGCAGGGTCGGATCGTTCAGTTTCATGGATCTATGTCTCCTTGGTCTCAGTCGCGGGGCGGCAGGGGGCGGACATTCATGGTCTTGAACGGGCCGCCAGCTGCGCCAAGCCGGTGCGCCCGCGCCACCTCCACATAATGCACCGCCGATTTGCGGTTATTGGCAAGATCCTCGTCACTGAGGTCGCGCATCTTGCGGGCCGGGCGTCCGGCCCACAGCTCACCCGCCGGGATCACCTTGCCCGGGGTCAGCATCGCGCCGGCGGCCAGCATGCCGGTCGGCTCGATCACCGCGCCATCCATGACAATCGCCCCCATGCCGACAAAGCCGCCATCGCCGATCGTGCAGGCATGGACCAGTGCGCAATGCCCGATCGTCACATCATTGCCGATGATCGTCGGGAAGGTGCGGCTGTCGATATGAAGGCAGCTATTGTCCTGGATGTTGGTGTTCTCGCCGACAATGATATAATTATTGTCGCCGCGGATCGTCACATTGTGCCAGACGCTGCTGTTCGCCTCGATTCGCACCGCGCCGACAATGGCGGCGGTCGGCGCGACAAAGACGGTGCCGTCGATTTCTGGCACAAGATCCATGAAGGGCGCGATGTAGGCGCGCTGGATATGCGCCCCTGACGGGCCGTCCTCGGTCAGGTCATAGGTCATGTAGGCACTCCTTCGGGCGGGGGTATGATAACAAGACTTACCGTCAACAGGTGTCTATTTACAGAGATTTTTCACCTTCATGTTTATTGAAAATGCCGGCTGCGGTACCAAGATACTGAACAACGCAAATCTACGGAGGCTGACATGGCATTCACTCTACCGGACCTGCCCTACGCGCATGATGCGCTGGCAAATCTGGGCATGAGCGCAGAGACGCTCGAATATCACCACGACCTGCATCACAATGCCTATGTCGTTAACGGCAACAAGCTGGTCGCCGGCACCGAATGGGAAGGCAAGTCCCTCGAGGACATTATCACCGGGACCTATGACGCTTCCGCGGTGGCGCAGAACGGGATCTTCAACAACGCCTCACAGCATTGGAACCACAACCAGTTCTGGGAGATGATGGGCCCCGGCGAGTCCGGCATGCCGGGAGAGCTGGAATCAGCGCTGAAGGACAGCTTTGGCAGCGTCGATGCCTTCAAGGATGAATTCAAGGCGGCCGGTGCCGGACAGTTCGGCTCAGGCTGGTGCTGGCTGGTGAAGGCGGCCGATGGCGGGCTGAAGGTGACGAAGACAGAGAACGGCGTGAACCCGCTCTGCTTTGGCCAGACGGCGCTTCTTGGCTGCGATGTGTGGGAACATTCCTACTATATCGATTTCCGCAACAAGCGGCCTGACTATCTTGCCAACTTCCTCGACCGGCTGGTCAATTGGGAGAATGTGGCCTCGCGCCTCTAGGCTCGCGACATCTGCCTATCAGCCCCGCCCGGTCCCGGCCTGGCGGGGCTTTTTCGTATGTGCCGTATTTACACCCCAAACGCGCCACATTGAGATCCTTAATCAGCGTTATAACGAAACCATATTGAGCCCCTCAACCCAACAGATGACCACCAAAAGAAAGGATCCAGCCATGGCAGCAGCCGCCATCATGCTACTCCTCGGCGTCGGTTTCTATAACAGCGACGGCATGTCCGAATTCCGCGAGCACAGCAACCACAACGCACAATATGTCTTCACCTATGTGAAGGAATGCGAAAGCGGCCTTCGCGAGTCGGGCTATGCCTATGCCCCTTCGGGAAGCCTTGTTCTGAAACAGGTCAACCGCGACGGCACAGTCGGTGATGTCTGCGCCGATTAGGGCCTCGCAATGACAGCTTTCATCAGTCCTGCGAGCTACCGTCGCCAACCATGCTGTTGACTCGCAGACGCAGGGCGTTGAGCCGGATGAACCCATGCGCATCCGCATGGTCGTAATCAACCGCGCCTTCCTCGAAGGTGACGAGGTCGGCGTTATACAGCGAGTTCGGTGATTTCCTGCCGGTGACGATGACATTGCCCTTATAGAGCTTCACCCGCACGACACCGCGCACAGCGTCGCGGCAGCTGTCGATTGCCGCCTGCAGCATCTCGCGCTCCGGCGCGAACCAGAACCCGTTATAGACCAGCTCGGCATAGCGCGGCATCAGCTCGTCCTTCTGATGCGCCGCGCCGCGGTCAAGCGTGATTGATTCCATAGCCCGCCGCGCCGTCAGCAGGATGGTGCCGCCAGGCGTTTCATAGACGCCGCGCGATTTCATCCCGACAAACCGGTTCTCGACAAGATCGAGCCGGCCGATGCCATTGGCACCGCCAAGTTCATTCAGCCTGGTCAGCAGCCGGGCCGGTGTCATCTTCACCCCGTCAATCGCCACCGGATCACCGGCCTCGAACTCGATCTCGATTTCGGTCGGCTTGTCGGGCGCATCCTCGGGCGATACCGAGCGCGAGAAGACATATTCCTCGGGCGCCACCCACGGATCTTCCAGAACCTTGCCCTCGGCCGAGATGTGAAGCAGATTCGCATCGACGCTGAACGGCGCCTCGCCGCGCTTGTCACGCGGGATCGGTATCTGGTTCTGCTCGGCATATTCGATCAGTTTTGTCCGCGAGCCGAGATCCCATTCGCGCCAGGGCGCGATCACATGGATATCGGGCTGCAGCGCGTAATAGGCCAGTTCGAACCGGACCTGGTCATTGCCCTTGCCGGTGGCGCCATGCGCGACAGCATCGGCCCCGACGGCCTGCGCGATCTCGATCTGGCGCTTCGCGATCAGCGGTCGCGCGATCGAGGTGCCGAGAAGATACATCCCCTCATAGAGCGGGTTGGCGCGGAACATCGGGAACACGTAATCGCGCACGAACTCCTCGCGCAGATCCTCGATGAAGATCTCCTTGATGCCAAGAAGTTCGGCCTTGGCACGCGCCGGTTCGACCTCTTCACCCTGGCCGATATCGGCGGTGAAGGTCACCACTTGTGCGTTATACCTGTCCTGCAGCCAGCGCAGGATGACCGAGGTGTCGAGTCCGCCGGAATAGGCAAGAACGACTTTTTTGACTGAATCCTGTTTCATGGCGTTTCTCATAACGGATCACCTGTGTCGCCGCAACGCAGATTTTATCTGTCGGACAGGCCCGGCAAGGCCGTTCACGGGACGTTTTGTGGCGGCAAGGGCATATTGTGGAGTGGCTTTGGCGGGTAATCCAGCAGGCATGGTGCCAGTTCGTGACCCCGAAGGATGAATCTCAATGACCCCCAAAACAGACATCGAAATTGCCCGTGCCGCCAGCAAGCTGCCGATCCAGGATATTGGCGACAAGCTGGGCATTCCGGCGCAGGATCTTCTCCCCTTCGGCCATGACAAGGCGAAATTGTCGGCGGAATTCATTGCCGGCACGACGGATCGCCAGGATGGCAGGCTGATTCTGGTGACGGCAATCAACCCGACACCGGCCGGCGAGGGCAAGACAACCACCACGGTCGGGCTTGTCGACGGGCTGAACGCCATCGGCAAGCAGGCCACTGTCTGCATCCGCGAGGCTTCGCTCGGCCCCTGTTTCGGGATGAAGGGCGGGGCGGCCGGCGGCGGTTATGCGCAGGTCGTGCCGATGGAGGAGATGAACCTCCATTTCACCGGTGATTTTCATGCCATCACATCGGCGCATAATTTGCTGTCGGCGATGATCGACAACCATATCTACTGGGGTAACGAGCTGGAGATTGACCAGCGCCGGGTGACCTGGCGCCGCGTTGTCGACATGAATGACCGTGCGTTGCGCGATATCGTGACAAGCCTTGGCGGCGTGTCGAACGGCTTTCCGCGGCAGTCCGGTTTCGACATCACCGTCGCCTCCGAGGTGATGGCCATCCTGTGCCTGGCGACCGACCTTGAGGATCTGCAGAAGCGTCTTGGCGATATCATCGTCGCCTATCGCCGCGACCGGTCGCCGGTCTATTGCCGCGATATCAAGGCCGATGGCGCGATGACGGTGCTGCTGGCACAGGCGCTGCAACCGAATCTGGTGCAGACGCTGGAGAACAATCCGGCCTTTGTGCATGGCGGACCGTTCGCCAACATCGCGCATGGCTGCAACTCGGTGATCGCGACGCAGACAGCGCTGAAGCTGTCCGACTATGTGGTGACCGAGGCCGGCTTCGGGGCGGATCTTGGGGCCGAGAAATTCATGAATATCAAATGCCGCAAGGCCGGTCTGGCGCCAAGCGTTGTCGTGCTTGTCGCCACCATCCGGGCGATGAAGATGAATGGCGGTGTCGCGCGGGCCGACCTTGGGGCCGAGAATGTCGCCGCGGTGCAGGCAGGCTGCGCCAATCTTGGACGGCATATCGAGAACCTGAAATCCTTCGGTGTGCCGGTTGTCGTGGCGGTGAATCATTTCACCGGTGATACCGATGCCGAGATGGCGGCGCTGCAGGCCTATGTTGCCGAGCAGGGAAGCGAGGCCATCATCTCGCGGCACTGGGAACTTGGCGGTGCGGGCGCGAAGGAGCTTGCCACCCGCGTCGCCGAAATCGCCGATGCCGACATGGGTAATTTCGCGCCGATCTATCCCGATGAAATGCCGCTGTTCGAGAAGATCGAGACCATCGCCAAGCGGATCTACCGCGCTGACGAGGTGCTGGCCGACAAGAAAATTCGCGACCAGCTGCGCCAATGGGAAGATCAGGGCTATGGCCATCTGCCTGTCTGTATGGCGAAAACGCAATACAGCTTCAGCACCGATCCGAATCTGCGCGGCGCGCCGACCGGCCATTCGGTGCCGGTCCGCGAGGTCCGGCTGTCGGCCGGGGCCGGCTTTATCGTCGCCATCTGCGGCGAGATCATGACCATGCCGGGCCTGCCGCGGGTTCCGTCCGCGGAAAGTATCTGCCTGAACGAGGCTGGCGAGATCGAAGGGCTGTTCTGATCCGGCTAGAGCGAGGCGGCTGCGGCTGTCAGCGCGTGGTGGAGTGACTGCGCCGAAGCGCGCGGGCCATAGACGGTAAAGCCGGTATAGGCATCGCGGCAGACCAGAACACACAGCATATGGTGAACAGGGGTTCGCACCGCCGCGCCGCCCTGCATCATTCGCGTATCGGCGGCGCTGAGCCGCTCCAGCATGGCCGGCACATCCTTGCCGGTGATGTCGAAGCGCACCCATGCATCGCTCTGGTCGGTGATCGAGGCCGCCGCCCCGAAGCTGGCGGCAAGCTCGCCAGCAAGATTGGTCATGCCGGTCTCGGCCTCGACAAGGAACTGGTCAGGCCCCATCCAGATCACCCCGTGCCTGCCGTTGCCGGTCCGCTGGCCAGGCGCCGGCAGGTCGGTGCCAAGCGCCTTTTTCGCCGCTTTCCTGAAACCTGCCGCCTTGCCGCGTCGCATCGCCAGCGAGGCAAGACAGGTGTCGGCAATCTCGGTGATCCGGATGCCGCCGATGGTCTCGTCATAGGCGGTGATGCCACCAAGGGCGGTGAGTGGTGTCAGGCTAGCCACGGAGCCGCTCTCCCTCGGGGTCGATGAAATGCGGGCTGCAGATTCGGGCCCGTGCTGATCGTCCTTCAAGCGGGTTCATCAGCCGCACCGTCTCGCCATACCGGTCGGCGCCGCGGGCGATGAAGCCAAGCCCGATCGAGGATTCGATATGCGGCGACCAGGCGGCCGAGGTCACATAGCCCTCATCATGCGCCGGGTCGACAGGCGTGTTCTCGGCGAACAGATGCGCGCCGGCGGTCACATCATCGCCGTCAACCGCCTGTAGCCCGACAAGGCACAGCCCGTCCTCGGCGACAAGCGCCTCGCGGCCGGCCAGCACGGCGCCGATGCTGTCCTTCTTCGTCGACACCATCCGTCCCATGCCGAGATTGCGCGCGGTGATGGTGCCGTTCAGCTCATTGCCGGTGACGTGCCCCTTCTCGATCCGCATGACGCCAAGCGCCTCGGTGCCATAGGGGGTGATGTCATAATCCTCGCCGGCCGCCATCAGGGCGCGGATCATGGCATCGCCATAGCGCGCCGGCACGGCGATTTCATAGGCCAGCTCGCCGGAGAAGGAAATCCGGAACAGCCGCGCCGCTGTGCCGCCACAGACCGTGACCTCGCCGCAGGCCATGAAGGGAAACGCGTCATTTGAAATATCGTGTTCGGGATCAATGACGGCCGCAAGAACGCGCCGTGCGTTCGGGCCGGCAACGGCGAATTGCGCCCAGCTGTCGGTCGCCGAAATCAGCTGCACATCCATCTCGGGGCGCAGGCACTGGCGCACAAACTCCAGATGCCGGTAGACGCCAACGGCATTCGCCGTGGTGGTGGTCATCAGGTAATGCGTCTCGCCCAGCCGCGCCGTTGTGCCGTCATCCATCACCATGCCGTCCTCGCGCAGCATCAGCCCGTAGCGCGTCTTGCCGACGGGCAGGGTGGAGAATCTGTTGCTATAGACAAGGTCGAGAAAGGCGCCGGCATCAACGCCCTGAATGTCGATCTTGCCAAGCGTGCTGACATCGCACACCCCGACCGACCGGCGGGTCGCCAGCACCTCGCGATCGACCGATTCGCGCCAATGCGTCTCGCCCTCATGCGGGAACCATTGCGCGCGCAGCCAGCTTCCCGCTTCGACAAAGACGGCCCCTTGCTCGGCCGCCCAGTGATGCGATGGCGGCAGGCGTGTCGGCCGGAAATCGCGGCCCACCGAGCGGCCGGCAAAGGCGGCGATCGGCGTCGGTGTGTAGGGCGGGCGATAGATGGTGGTGCCGGTCTCGGCGATGGTCTTGCCTGTCAACTCGGCCATCACGGCAAGGCCAAGGACGTTCGAGGTGCGCCCCTGGTCGCCCGCCATGCCAAGCGTTGTGTAGCGTTTCAGATGTTCGACAGCGCGGAAATTCTCCTTATGCGCCAGCCCGACATCCTTCACCGTGACGTCATTCTGCTGGTCAAGCCAGGCGCGTCTGGTGCCGCCGACATGCCATAGCGGGGTGATGCTGACAGGGGCGTCATCGGCCTCTGGAACCGGTTCGGCCCGCGCCGTGATGCCAAGCTCGGCAAGCTGTGCCAGCGCCTGGTCCCGCCCGTCGGCAAGCGCGCCGGCGGTGCTGAAGATGCCGCGCGCGGCCCCGGCGACGGCAAGTCCCGGCGGCACCCCGTCGCCGGGCACGAAGGCCGCGATATCATCCTGCCAGCGTGGCCGCCCGCGATGATGGCAGGTCAGATGGACATTCGGATTCCAGCCCCCGGAGACGGCAAGCGCCCCGCAGGACAGATACCTGTGTTCGCCATCGGCGCCCCGCAGCGTGACATGTCCGATGCCGCGCCGCCCGCTGCTGTTGCTGACAACGGCGCCAGCGATCAGCTCGGCGACATCGCTTGTCGGGGCGTCGGGGCGGGAGTCGATGATGGCGGCAATTTCGACCCCGGCGGCGGCCAGATCCGCCGCCGTGCGGTGCCCGTCATCATTGTTGGTGAAAATGGCGATCCGTTTGGCCGGCGCGGCGGCCCAGCGATTGACATAGGCACGCACGGCACCGGCCTGCATGATCCCCGGCCGGTCATTATTGTCAAAGGCGATCAGCCGTTCGGTGGCGCCGGCGGCCAGGATGGCGCGCTTTGCATAGACTCGCCACAGAATCTGGCGCGGTGTGCCCGTGCGCGGCACCGGCAGATGGTCGGACACACGTTCCAGAACGCTGTAAATTCCATGATCGAAAACGCCGATGGCGGTGCTGCGCGGCATCACCCGCACATTCGGCATCGCGGCAAGCTCGGCCGCTGCCTGCGCCGCCCATTCATTGCCGCTCAGGTCGCCGACGGATTCGCGCTCCATCGTCAGCCGGCCACCGGCGCAAAAATCCTCATCGACGAGAATCACCTCGGCACCGGCACGCCCGGCCGTCAGTGCCGCCATCAGGCCGGCCGGACCGGCCCCGATGACAAGAAGATCGCAATGCCGGAAGCCACGGTCATAAAGGTCAGGATCGGGATCACCCGAAAGCGATCCCAGCCCCGCCGCCTGCCTGATCAGCGGTTCATAGACACGTTCCCAGAATGCCTTTGGCCACATGAAGGTCTTGTAATAGAAACCCGCACCAAGAAAGGCCGAGAACCGGTCATTGATTCCCATAAGGTCAAAGCCCAGTGACGGGAAGCGGTTCTGGCTGCGCGCCACCAGCCCGTCATGAAGTTCGGTCATCGTGGCGCGGCTGTTCGGCTCGCGGCGGGCGCCCTCGCGAAGCTCGACAAGGGCGTTCGGCTCTTCCGACCCGGCAGAGAGGACTCCGCGCGGCCGGTGATATTTGAACGATCTTCCGACCAGCCGCACGCCATTCGCCAGCAGCGCCGAAGCCAGCGTATCGCCGGCAAAGCCGCCATAGCGGCGCCCGTCAAAGGTGAAATCAAGCGGGGTCTTGCGGTCGATCAGCCCGCCATCAAGCCGGTTCACCTGGGTCATGACCGGCCTCCCGCCGCCGCAATGTCGGATGCAAGCTCGACGGCGAGAATCTCATGGCTGGTCGTGTCGCGGGTGATCACCAGCCAGCTGCGGTCGCCCATTTCATGGTACCAGAGCTCGCGATGCGTGCCGGCCGGATTGTCGCGAAGATACTGATAATCGAAGAAGCTCTCGGCGGCATCGCCGGCGGATGAATCCGGCCGGTGCAGAAGGCTGGCATCGCCGAGACAGGTGAATTCCTGCGAATCACGGGGGCCAAGAAGCGGGTGTTCGATGATCATGCCGATGCCGCTCCGTTTCTCAATGCAGGTTGGGCTGCGCGCCCGACCCCTTCTCGTCAATCATCATGCCGCGGCGGAACCTGTCGAGCCGGAAGGCGGTCGCCGTTTCGTGCGGTGTGTCGGTCGCCAGAAGATGGGCAAAGCAATAGCCCGAAGCCGGGGTCGCCTTGAATCCGCCATAGCACCAGCCGCCATTGAAATAGAGACCCTCAACGGGGGTGCGGTCGATGATCGGCGAGCCGTCCATGCTCATATCCATGATGCCGCCCCACATCCGCACCATCCGGGCGCGTCCGATCATCGGCATCAGCGTCATGCCGCCCTCGCACACATCCTCGACCACCGGCAGGTTGCCGCGCTGGGCGTAGGAATTATACATGTCGATATCGCCGCCAAAGACCAGCCCGCCCTTGTCGGACTGGCTGATATAGAAATGCCCGGCGCCATAGGTGACAACACCCGGGATCACCGGTTTCAGACCTTCCGAGACAAAGGCCTGCAGGACATGACTTTCAATCGGCAGCCGCATCCCGGCGGCCTGCATGACGCGGCTGCTGCTGCCGGCGACAGCGCAGCCAACCTTGCGGGCGGCGATGAAGCCGCGGCTTGTCTCGACCCCGCTGCAGCGCCCGTTCTGGATACGGAAACCGGTGACCTCGCAATTCTGGATGATGTCGACGCCGCGCCGGTCGCCGCCGCGGGCATAGCCCCACGCGACCGCGTCATGACGAACGGTGCCGCCTCGCCGCTGAACAAGTGCGCCCTGTATGGGAAAACGGCCATTGTCGAAATTCAGAAACGGGATTTCGGCGCGAAGCTGCTCGGCATTCAAGAGCTCGGCATCGGCGCCATGAAGGATCATCGAATTGCCGCGCCGCCGATAGGCGTCACGCTGGCCGTCGGAATGATAGAGGTTATAGACGCCGCGCTGGCTGACCATAGAGTTGTAATTGACGTCCTGCTCCAGCCCTTCCCACAGTTTCAGCGAGAATTCGTAGAACGGTTCATTGCCGGGAAGCAGATAGTTCGAGCGGATGATGGTGGTGTTGCGGCCGACATTGCCGCCACCGATCCAGCCCTTTTCCAGAACCGCGACCGAGGCCTCGCCATAGCGACTTGCCAGATAATAGGCTGTCGCCAGCCCGTGCCCACCGCCGCCGACAATGACGAAGTCATAAGCCGGCTTCGGCTCCGGGTCGCGCCAGGCAGGCCGCCAGCCACGGTTGCCGGTCAGCCCTTCGCGCAGGATCCGGAATCCGGAATACCCCCCCGTTTTATTCATGACACCTCGCGTTTGCCGCAGCTGAATTGCAATCAACAGACAGCCACCATTGTCATGTCAATTCAACCCGCAAGACGCCAGCATGCGACATTTTGTGGCGAGAATTGTCAGCCCCGAACCGGCTGTTGGTCCGGCTGTTGCTTTTGATCCTCAGCGGCGGCGACCATCAGCTGTCGCGAAGCAGCGGTGCCGGCTTGCGGCCAAGCGTACGCACGGCGCCGGCCAGCCCCAGCATCGCCGTTGCCGCGGCGCCCGCCATCGTCGTCATCAGCACAAGCGTGAAATCCAGTTCAAAATCGGAATTCAGAAAGCCCTCGATGAGGCCCCAGCTGGCGATGCTGCCAATGATGGCCGCCGCCACCGCGGCCAGCATGCCGAGAAGCGCATATTCGAGGAACCAGGCAATGGCGATGGAAACGCGGGTCGCGCCAAGAACCTTCAGGATCACCGAATCGGCAAGCCGCTGTGCCTCGGTGCTGGCGACGGTGCCGGCAAGAACGGCGATGCCGGCGACAAGCGTGACCAGTGCCGTCAGCTGTACCGCCGCGCCAAGAAGGCCGATCACGCGCTGCGCTGTCGACACCGCCTCGCGCACCGAAATGGCCGAGATGTTGGAAAAGGCGGCGGCGACATTGCGGTCGACGGCGATGGCGGCGTCCTCATTCTCGACGCGGGTGCTGGCCATCCAGCTATGCGGCGCCGCTTCCAGAAGTCCGGGTGACAGGACAAAGACGAAATTGATGCTGAAGCTTTCCCATTCAACGGCGCGGATGCTCGTGATCTCGGCGGTGACGGTGCGGCCAAGAACGTTGAAGGTCACGCTGTCGCCAACCCAGACGCCAAGCTCGCGCGCCTCCTCCTCCGACATCGAGGCCTGCGGCGGGCCGGCATAATCCGCCGGCCACCAGGCTCCGGCGATGATCTCGCCGCTTTCGGGCGGCGTTGCCGACCAGGTCAGCGCACGGTCACCGCGAAGCACCCAGGCCGATCCGCCCTTCATGTCGAACTCTTCGGCCGGCGTGCCGCCAAGGCTGGTCACGCGCCCGCGCAACATCGGTGTCTTCGAGACCGAGCTAACGCCGGGGGTGCCGGTGGTGATCGAGATGAAACGGTCGATCTGGTCAGGCTGGATGTCGATGAAGAACCAGGCCGGCGCATCCTCGGCGACCCGTGTGTCGATCTGCCGGCCGATATTGGCTTGTGACAAGGATACGGTGACAAGGACCGACAGGCCGAGGCCAAAGGCGATGACGATGGCGCGCACCGGTGATCCCGGCCGGGTGATGGCGGATAGCGCGAGGCGTCCCGGCACATAGGATGGTGCCGGCAGCCGGCGCAGCGCCGCCAACAGCAGCTCGCCAAGCCCGGCCAGAAGCGCAATTGCCGCCAGCGATCCGCCAATGAAGATCAGCGTCAGCAGCAAATCGCGGGTTGCCACAAAGGCCAGCCCGGAAAGACCCAGCAGCGCACCGAGCGCCATCATCAGATAGGCCGGCCGTGGCCGTCCGCCGGGCATGCTGTTCAGCCGCCGGAACAGGTTCGCCGCCCGCACCTCCTCGGCCTTGGCAAGCGGCCACAGGGCGAACAGGAACGAGGTGACGATGCCAAAGCCCGCCGCGACGATGAGCGGCAGCGGATAGACCGAGACATCGATCGGCACCGTGACATAGGCCGATAGAAGGTCGATGGCGAAGACCGGCGCGATCGCGGCAATCCCGACGCCGAGCCCGACACCGAGGCTGGCGATCAGCATCACCTGCAAAAGATAGATCCGGAAGATCAGTCGTGACGGCGCGCCAAGGCATTTGAAGGTGGCGATCACCGGCATGCGGCTGCCGAGCCAGGCCCGCACCGCGCCAGCGACGCCCAGCCCGCCAATCAACAATGCCGTCAGCCCGACGAGTACAAGGAACACCTCGGTGCGGTCGATGAAGACGTCGAATCCCGGGGCCGCGTTCATGACATCACGCACCCGCACGCCATCATCGCGTCCGGCCGTCCGCAGCGCCGCAACGGCCGCCTCGCGGTCACCCTGATTTTCAAGAAGAAGTCTGGTCCGGTGGGTGATCATAGCGCCTGGCTGATCAAGGCCGGTCGCCGCCAGCGTCGCCTGCGACATCAGCACGCGTGGCCCGAAGGTCACGAAACTGACCGATCTGTCGGGCTCGTATGTCAGCGTGTCACTGACCTTCAGCTCGGCCTCGCCAATCCGCACGCGGGATCCGGGCGTCAGCTCGAGCGCCTTGGCCATCTGCGGGTCGATCGCGATCATGCCGTCGCCAAGTGCGGTGCTGATTGCGCCGCCGCTGCCAAGGGTGGCCGTGCCGACAAGTGGCCAGTTTGAATCAACCGCCTTCAGCGCCACCAGCTTGCGTTCCCCGCCGGCCTGCAGCATCGCGCGCATCTCGAGGCTTCGGGACAAGGCGCCGTAATCCCTGGCGATGGTGGTCATGGCGTCCGGTGTCGGCCGGTACAGGCTGCGCAGTTCGATGTCGCCGCCCAGAAGGAGCTGGGCGTTGCCGGCAATGCCGCTGCGCATCGCCTCGGCAACCGACCCGACCGTCCCGATGGCGGCGACACCAAGCATCAGCGCGCCAAGAAACACCCGGAAGCGCGCGACCGATCCGCGGATTTCGCGCCGCGCCATCCGCCAGGCAAGACGCCAGCCCGAATCCCCGCCGGTCATACCGGCATTTGTCATCTGCTCTGTTGTCATATTATCGGTCACGCGGCGCGATGCGCCGATTCGCGGTCCTCGACGATCCGGCCATCCTCGATGGTCAGGACGCGGCGGCATTGCTCGGCAAGCCCGGGGTCATGCGTAACCAGCACCAGCGCGGCGCCGGCCGCTGCGGTGGCTTCGAACAATGTCGTGATGACCTTTTCGCTGGTGCCGCTGTCGAGATTGCCCGTGGGTTCGTCGGCAAGCAGGATCTTCGGACGCGGTGCGATGGCGCGGGCGATGGCGACACGCTGTTGCTCGCCGCCAGACATCTGGTCGGGAAGATGCGTTTTGCGGTGGCCAAGCCCGACCGATTCAAGCGCCTCAGCCGCCAGATCGGCGGCGTCACCGCGGCCGGCAAGTTCCAGCGGCACGGCGACATTCTGCAGCGCCGTCATCGAGGGAATCAGGCGGAAGGCCTGAAAGACGATCCCGACCTTGTCGCGGCGCAGCGCCGCCAGCGCATCCTCGCCCATGCTGGTGATATTCTGCCCGGCGAGATGGATGTTGCCGCCGGTCAGGCTTTCCAGCCCGGCCATGATCATCAGCAGGCTGGTCTTGCCGGCACCGCTGGGGCCGAGGACGCCGACCGTCTCGCCGCCACCGATCTGCAGCGAGATGCCGCGCAGGATATCGACCATGCCGTCGGCGCTTGCCAGTGACAGGCAGGCCCCGTCGAGGGCGATGATGGCGTCGTTATCCGCCACGGTGTCTTCAGAAAGGGGGGAGGTGGTCTTTTGTGACACGGATGTCGGTCCTTTCCTTGCATCTGGAAGCCGTGATGCGGCCCCGCAAAATGGGACCCGGGATGATCACGCCAGCCGGACCCTGTTCATCTGGACTAAAATCTGCAAGCTACATACAGTGGCGGCGCGGCACTGCGGTTCGGTTGACTGTTTCGCCGCGGCGATGCGACGCATATGGTGGTCACCCGGATGTCAATCAACAGGCTGAAGCCAATCAACAGGATTGCGAGGGTGATTTTCATCATCCTGATTTTTCTGGCGCCGGCGATCGCGCATGCCGAACAGCCGCGGTTGCTGGTGCTTGGTGACTCGCTTGTCGCCGGATACGGGTTGCCGCCCGGGCAATCATTGCCCGACCAGCTGCAGCGCGATCTTGCCGCCAGCGGCACTGCGGTGACGGTGATCAATGCCGGCGTTTCCGGCGACACGACGGCCGGCGGTCTGGCGCGCCTTGACTGGTCGCTTGCCGACAATCCGGACGCGGTGATCATCGTTCTTGGCGGCAATGACATGCTGCGCGGTTTGCCGCCAGAGGGCACGGCCGCCAACCTCGATGCCATTGTCAGCCGGCTTCGCGAGCGGAATATCGAGGTGCTGCTGGCCGGCATGCTGGCGCCGCGCAATCTGGGACCGGCCTATATCAAGGCGTTCGATGGCATCTATCCGGCGCTGGCGCACCGTCACGACATCGAATTCTATCCCTTCTTTCTTGACGGGGTGGCGCTTGACCCGGCGCTGAATCTCGATGACGGGCTGCATCCGAACAGGCAGGGTATCATTGAAATCAGCCGCCGCATGCTGCCCGTTGTCGAACGTCTTCTGGCGCGCCTCGAGAGGTGAGCTGGCGGCTGATCCGGGCCGCCTCCCAAAATTCTTTGCATCGCCCTGCGAGGTGTCTTAAAGTGCCGCCGATATTGCGGGGCGGGAAGCTTTTTCATAAATCTGCCACAGTCTGGCGGCACTGTTCGGCATATCGTTTGGGGCGTGTTTTTGGTGTGCCGCCTTGGAGCTGAGGCCGAAACAGATATGGCCGAAACAGATATGGCCCGAACAGATATGGCCCGGAACATTGGTGACCAGCAAAAGAGGATGACGATCGGATTATGGATCGGACTTTGGATCGGACTATGACGGTGACGCGGAGTTTTGTTTTCCTGATGGCGGCGGCGATGATGACCGCGCTGTTTGGCACAATGCTGTTTGGTACGATGTCGATGGCGGCGGAACCGCAACGCATGCTGACCGAAAAGGACTGGCAGGCTTTCCGTGTTGACGAGGATAAGGGCAGGACCTGTTTCATCAGCTCGGTGCCGACCAAATCGACCGGCAAATACGACCCTGCCAACCGCGGCGAGGTACGGGTGTTCGTCTCGCATGGCCCGAACAAGGCAGAGCGCAATGTCGTGCAGTTTGTCGCCGGGTACAAGCACAAGAAACATTCCGACGTGACGGTGAATATCGACGGTAAGAAATTCACCCTCTTCACCATCGAAGGCCGTGCTTACGCTGAATCCGAAGAGGATGACATCGCGATGATCAGGTCGATGAAGCGTGGCAAGAAAATGACTGTTGTCGGCACGTCGAGCCGCGGCACAAAGACCACCGATATTTATTCATTGTCGGGTTTTACCAAGACGAAGACCCTGATCGACAAGACCTGCAGCTGAGCCGGACCGGCCCGCAGTCGGATCAGGCCGGCGCAGATTGACCGCAGATTGACCGCAGAATGGCGCCTCGCGCCAGGCCAGGGATGATGACAAACGCAGCCCACCTCCAGATGCCGTCCGAGACGGACGCGCCCCGCGATCTTCTGGGCATGGGCGCCGAAGAGCTTGAAGCGGCGGTTGTTGCCGCCGGCCTGCCGAAATTCCGCGCCCGTCAGCTCTGGCGCTGGGTCTGGCGGCATGGGCTGACCTCCTTTGATGAGATGAGCGATCTTGGCAAGCCGGTGCGCCAGGCCTTTTCCGAGATGTTCGCACTTGACCGGCCGGCGGTCACGCGGCGCCTGACCTCAACCGACGGCACGATCAAATGGCTGCTTCGCTTTCCGGACGGGAACGAGGCCGAGACGGTCTATATCCCTGACAAGGATCGCGGCACGTTGTGCATTTCCTCGCAGGTGGGATGCACGCTGACCTGCAGCTTCTGCCACACCGGCACGCAGAAACTTGTTCGCAACCTGTCGGTTGGCGAGATCACCGGCCAGGTCATGCTGGCGATGGACGAGCTTGGCGACTGGCCAGCCGGCAAGCCGGACCGGCGGTTGACCAACATCGTGCTGATGGGGATGGGCGAGCCGCTGTTCAATTTTGAGAATGTCGCCAGCGCCATGCGGATCATCATGAGCGGTGAAGGGGTCGGGGTGTCAAAGCGCCGGATCACCCTGTCGACATCCGGCGTGGTGCCGGAGATAGCCCGCTGCGGGGCCGAGCTGGGGGTCAATCTGGCGATCTCGCTGCATGCGGTTCGTGATGAGCTTCGTGACGAGCTGGTGCCGATCAACCGGAAATACCCGCTCGCCGCGCTGATCGAGGCGTGCCGCACCTATCCCGGATTGTCGAATGCGCGCCGGATCACCTGGGAATATGTGATGCTCGACGGGGTCAATGACAGCGATGAGGATTGCGCGGCGCTGCTAAGGCTGATCCGAGGCATCCCGTCGAAAATCAACCTGATTCCGTTCAATCCGTGGCCTGGCAGCCCCTATGAATGTTCCAGCAACCGTCGCATCGAGGCATTTGCGGCGAAGGTGCTGAAGGCTGGATATGCCTCACCGGTGCGTACGCCGCGCGGGCGTGATATCCTTGCTGCCTGCGGGCAGCTGAAATCGGCCTCGGAACGGGACCGCCGCCAGCGGACAGACACCGGCAAGGCTGTCTCCGGGGTGGCCGCCGATGCGACATGATGATCATGCGCCGCAATGGTAGCAAAGC
>CBFHRT010000007.1:0-9807 GCA_965658285.1 Puniceispirillaceae bacterium (SeqCode)
CCCGATCGAGGGTAGCGCCTCACCGCGGAAACCAAGAAAGCGGATATCATCGAGTCGGCTGTCGGGAAGCTTTGATGTGGCATGCCGGCGGATCGCCAGCGACAGGTCGGTCTGCGACATGCCATGCCCGTTATCGCTGACGATGATTTCGTCGATACCGCCGCGCAGCAGGGTGATGTCGATCCGTGTGGCGCCAGCATCAAGCGCGTTCTCGACCAGCTCCTTGAGAGCGCTTGCCGGCCGCTCGACAACCTCTCCGGCCGCGATCTGGTCGACCAGCGTGTCGGGGAGTTGCCGGATTCCGGACATGGCGGCTAGTTGCCGATCGTGACCGGCTCGTCATCAAGAAGATCGACAGCAGGAGTGCCCCCCTCGGTGGGGGACTGGCCCTCACGCAGGGTATTGCGGAGTCGCTGATCCTCGGCGAACTTGTCCAGCACAGGCCCGACATCGGGCAGGCCGCCAAACAGGATCTGCAACGGGATCCGCTTTTCGAACTGGATTCCGTAGGTTTCCTCATCGACGATTTCGCGGATATTTTCCGGCACCGCCGCAAAGTCGAAAATCTGCGCATAACCGTCGGCCGCCCTTCCCTCGGTCGCGCCGAGTGCGGTGGCGGCAACCGACCGCGCATCGATCGGGCTGTCATCCAGGGAAGACGCCGATGAAACGGCAGGCGTGGTCTCTGTCAGCTGCGTCGAGTTGGCAAAGAAGTTTGGCGGCAGCGACAACGGCGGACGCACGACGACCTCGAACTCATCCGGGGATGATTTTTCCTCGCCGATGGCTTTCCGGAACCCGGAGCACCCGCTCGCGGCCAGCCCGAAACCGGCAAGCAGCAGGCAGGTTATCGCCACACGGCCGGCGCGGCGGTGATGCCGCCGGTCAGCCGCAACATTCGGGATCGGATCGTTCCAATAGGTCATGTCGGTCCATTCTCTTGCTCGACAAACAGGCTGACGATCCACAGAAACGCCCCGACGGTGATCGCGGCGTCGGCAATATTGAACGCCGGCCAATGCCATGTTTGAACATAAACGTCGATAAAATCAACCACCTTGCCAAAGCGGATGCGGTCCACCGCGTTGCCGACCGCGCCGCCGGCAATCAGCCCGGCACCAAAACGTTCCAGCCGCTGGAAGGACGGCGCCTTCCAGACCATCCACGCCGCCACGCCAAATGCCAGCACGGTCAGCAGCACCGGCATGATACCGCCGGCATCGGCCAGCATGCCAAAGCTGATCCCCGGGTTCCAGACCGGCGCGAAATTCAGAAAGGGCAGAATTTCGACACGCCGCGGCGGCTCGAATATCCAGCCAAGCATGATCTGCTTGGTCACCAGGTCGGCGACAAGCACCGCCAGCCCGATCATAAGAACAAGGCGGCGGCCGAGGGCCGGCTGTCTGACGTCAGCTTGCTGCATTCACCACATCATCACAGCGCTGGCAGATGTCCCGGCTGTCCGTGACCTCCGGCATGATCCGCCAGCAACGGGCGCATTTGCCGCCCTCGGCGGCGGCGAATGCCACCGCCACACCCTCGACACCCTCCAGCCGGAAGGCGTCGGCTGGTGCTGCATCGGTGCTGATTTCGGCCGCCGAGGTGATGAACAGGCTGGCCACGTCCTCACCATCGAACAACGCCGCAAGCCCGGCGCTGACATGCACTGTCGGGGCCGCCTGCAGCGAGGCCCCGATGGCACCGTCATTGCGCGCAGCCTCCAGCGCGCTGGTCACCACCTGGCGGACCTGCCTGATCCCGTCCCAGCGCGCGCCAAGAGCCCCATCATGCCAGCCGGCGGGAATGGGCTCATAGCTGCGAAGATGCACCGAATTCTCGATATCCTGAACGCGCGACTGCCAGGCTTCCTCGGCGGTGAAGCACAGGATCGGTGCCAGCCACGCCGTCAGCCGCTCGAACACCTCGTTCATGACCGTCCGGCAGGCCCGGCGCTCAGCCGAATCCGGCGCATCGCAATAGAGGCGGTCCTTGCGGATCTCGAAATAGAAGGCCGAGAGGTCACTGTTGCACAGCGTATGAAGCTCGGTGAAGATTCCGTGGAAATCATAGCTGTCGGTCATCGCCCTGATCCGGTCATCGATCTCCGCCATGCGGTGCAGGACCCAGCGTTCAAGCGCCGGCATCTGGTCATGACCAACCGCTTCCTCCGCGGTGAAACCGTCAAGCGCACCAAGAAGATAACGCAGCGTGTTGCGGAACCGGCGATAGCTGTCGGTCGTCCGCTTGATGATTTCCGGCCCGATCCGCAGATCGTTGTAATAGTCGGAACTGACCACCCACAGCCGCAGGATATCGGCGCCGTTCTGGTCCATCACCTTTTGCGGCGTGACGACATTGCCAAGCGATTTCGACATCTTGCGGCCCTGCTCATCAAGCACGAACCCATGCGTCAGCACACCCTTGTAGGGCGCCTTGCCACGCGTCGCGCAGGATTGCAGAAGCGAGGAGTGGAACCAGCCGCGATGCTGGTCCGACCCTTCAAGATAGAGATCGGCCGGGCTTACCAGATCGTCGCGCTCCTCCAGAACGAAGGAATGTGTCGAGCCGGAGTCGAACCAGACATCGAGAATGTCAGTGACCTTCTCGTACTCATCCGGATTGTAGTCGGGACCGAGGAAGCGGGATGTCTCCGATGAGAACCAGCAATCGGCACCTTCCGCGCGCATTGCGGTCACGACACGGTCGATCACCGCCTGGTCGCGCAGCGGCTCACCGGTAGCTTTGTTGACGAAGACGGTGAGCGGCACGCCCCAGGCGCGCTGGCGTGACAGGCACCAGTCGGGACGCTGTTCGATCATCGAGGTCAGACGGCGCTGGCCCGCCGGCGGGTAGAAGGCTGTCCGGCCAAGCTCGGCAACAGCGGTGTCGCGAAGACCGTGCGATTCCATCGACACAAACCACTGCGCCGTGTTGCGATAGACAAGCGGTGCCTTCGACCGCCAGGAATGCGGATAGGAATGGACAAGCTTGCCGATGCCGATAAGGCCGCCATGTTCAGCCATGATCTCGGCGATCCTGGCATTGTCGCGCAGCACATGAAGCCCCGCGAACACCGGCAGATGCTCCATCAGCTTGCCATCCTCGGCCACCGTATCGGGAAGTGGAATACCATGCTCCAGATGCGCCAGCTCGTAATCCTCGACACCGTGGCCCGGGGCGATATGGACAAAGCCGGTTCCCTGCTCGGTGGTGACATAATCGGCCAGCAGCATCGGCACGTCATGGTCATAGCCATGATCATGCATTGGATGGGCCGAGATAGTGCCCGCAATGTCGGTGCCTTTCAGCGTTGCCAGCGTTTCGGTCTCGGCGATGCCGGTGGCGGCCGTCACCTCGGCCACCAGTTCGCTCGCCAGGCAGATCACATCGCCCGCACTCGCCAGCGCGCCATCCTCCAGCGCGGTGACCCGCAGCACCGCATAATCGATATCCGCACCACAGGCCATCGCCCGGTTGCCGGGCATGGTCCAGGGCGTCGTCGTCCAGATGACGATATTCGCGCCTTCCAGCGCCGGATGGCTTGGCGTCTTCACGGGGAAGCGCGCATAGATGGTAACCGACGTATGGTCATGATACTCGATCTCGGCCTCGGCAAGTGCTGTCTTCTCGACCGGCGACCACATCACCGGCTTGGCGCCGCGATACAGACTGCCATCCATCAGCAGGCGGCCCAGCTCGCCGGCGATCGTCGCCTCGGCCTCAAAAGCCATCGTGGTGTAAGGATCCTGCCAGTCGCCAAGCACACCAAGACGCTGGAATTCCTCGGACTGCACCGCCAGCCAGTGGGCGGCGAAGTCACGGCATTCCTGCCGGAATTCCCTGACCGGCACCTCGTCCTTGTCCTTGCCTTTCTTGCGGTATTGTTCCTCGATCTTCCATTCGATCGGCAGGCCGTGACAGTCCCAGCCCGGCACATAGTTGGCATTCTTGCCAAGCATCGATTGCGAACGGTTGACGACATCCTTCAGGATCTTGTTCAGCGCATGGCCGATATGAAGCTGGCCATTGGCGTAGGGCGGGCCGTCATGAAGCACGAAAAGCTCGGCATCCGCGCGGTCCTTGCGAAGGCGCTCATAGATATCGATCTGCTGCCACTGCGCGAGGATTTCGGGCTCCTTCTTCGGCAGGCCGCCACGCATCGGGAAGTCGGTTCGCGGAAGGAACACCGTCTCTTTGTAACTCACCGTCTCTTTGTAACTCATTGCAAGCTCTCTCGCTTTTCAATCCTGTCGACCGGCGGGCGTCTCACCCGGCGGCCCCTTGTTCAGGCGGTATGTTGTTCAGGCTGTCTCTTTGATCGGCGGCAGAAGGGCGCGCGCCGCACGTGCATCCTTTGCAATCTGTGTCGTCAGTTCATCAATACCGGTGAATTTGCGCTCCGGACGAATAAAGGATTTCAGGCCGATGGCAAGCCGCCGGCCATACAGGTCCACCTGCTGGTCGAACAGATGCGCCTCACACAACACACCGCGATCCTCGACGGTCGGCCGCACCCCGATATTCGCCACACCATTGCCAAGCAGCCGGAATGGCTGGTCAGGATCGGCCTCGAAAATCTGCACTGCATAGACGCCGAAGGCCGGGTGCAGAAGATTGCCAAGCGGAATATTGGCCGTCGGAAAGCCGATCGTGCGCCCCCTCTGGTCTCCCATCTGGACGATGCCTGTCACCGTCCAGTCATGGCCCAGCATTTCGGCTGCGCGCTCGGGCTCACCATCCTGCAGGACCGCCCGCACACGGCTTGAGGTGATGACCGCGCTGTTCGGATCCACCAGCAATCTCAGTGCCGTGGCGCTGATGCCGATCCCGGCACCGATGTCGTTGATGGTATCGATATCCCCGCCGCGACCACGCCCGAAGGCGAAATCCGATCCGGCGAACAGCGCCCTCACGCCAAGTGCCGGCAGCACGGAGGTAACGAAACTCTGCGCATCGGTGCAGCGCAGATTGTCATCGAACCTGACATGAATGATCCGGTCGACACCAAGCGCCGCGATCAGCCGGTCCTTTTCCTGCCGGTCGGCAAGATGGAAGGGGGCGTCATCCTGGCGGAAGAACTCGCGGGGATGCGGATCAAAGGTCACCACGGCAGAGGCACGTCCCTGCGCCCGCGCCGCGTCAATGGCAGCCGAAATCACCTGCGCATGCCCGCGGTGGACACCGTCGAAATTCCCGATCGCGGCGACCAGCTCAGGTCCGTCCAGCGATGCATCACCGACCGACCAGTCGATCGTCTCGCATTTGTTATTTTGGCTAGAATCCATGGCGCGGCACTATATCGTGCAACCTGTCCGAATATCAACGCTCGAACGCGCTTTAATTTCACGCCGCCAAAAGTTGCAGGAACGCCGTGCCAACAGGCGAATTGCCGCTTTGCCGCCGGCAGAGGTTGGCGGCGCCAAGACCGACGTCTATACTCGGACTAGTGGTCGCGCTGGCAAACTGTCCCGCAAGGGCCGCGTGGCATCACTCGAGGTGCCTTCTTTTCGCCAATGCAGGGTCACGTCATGAACGATATCTCACTCAGCACAATCTCCGACGGTCTTGGCCTGTCGACGCTGCTGACCGATCGGACGCTGACCCTTGCCACCGAATATGGGCTGAACTTCCTGGCCGCGCTGATCACCATCATCATCGGTGTCTGGGCGTCACGGCGGGCTAGCAAGGTGGTGCGTGACTGGCTGACACGCACCAGCCGCATCGACAAGACCCTTGCCCCGATCATGGCGGCGCTTGTGCGCTATGCGATCCTGACGCTGACGGTTGTCGTCACCCTCGGCAATTTCGGCGTCGAGACCACCTCGATCATCGCGGTTCTTGGTGCCGCCGGCCTTGCCATCGGTCTGGCGCTGCAAGGCACCTTGTCGAATGTCGCTGCCGGCCTGATGCTGCTGTTCCTGCGCCCCTTCAAGATCGGTGACTGGGTCGAGGCCGCCGGGGTTTCGGGCTCGGTGCGGGAAATCGGCCTCTTCACCACCATCATCGACACGTTCGACAATGTCTATATCAGCGTGCCGAATTCGGCCATCTGGACGTCGAACATCATCAACCATGCCAAATATGGAACGCGGCGGCTCGACCTTGATATCGGGGTCAGCTATGACAGCGACCTTGATGATGTCGAGTCGGCGATGATGGAACTTGCCGCCGATCCGCGCGTGCTGGCCGAGCCGGCACCGCGATTCCTCGTTGTCAGCTACGGTGACAGCGCCATCAATGTGCGCCTTCGCGCCTATGCGGAATATGACGATTTCTTTGATCTTTACTGGGACCTGAACCGCAATCTGAAGGGTGTTCTCGATGCGCGCGGCATCGACATCCCCTTCCCGCAGCGGGTTGTTCGTCATGTTGGCGGCGGTCCCTCGCTGGCGGAGGGCGATGAGGGCCAATGACGGATGAACCAATCCTGAAAGTAACCCGTGAAAGCCTGAGTTCAGGCACCATCATGAAGATGGCGACCGAGCGCAATGACGGCGCCGTCGACATCGCCTCGGAAGAACAGCTCTATGCGTCGCGCCGCCAGCTCGTCCCCGATGACGCCGATTGCTCTGATATCTGGATTTTCGGCTATGGCAGTCTGATCTTCAATCCGGTGTTCGACTATGTCGAACAATCATACGCCCGTATCTTTGGCAATCACCGGCGCTTCTGCCTGTGGACGCGGCTCGGCCGCGGCTCACCTGAATGTCCGGGTCTGGTGCTGGCCCTTGACCGCGGTGGTAGCTGTGCCGGCGTCGGCTATCAGCTCAACCCGAAGAACGCCATTGACGAGCTTGACCTGCTGTGGCGCCGCGAGATGATCACAATGGCCTATCGCGCGCGCTGGCTGACCCTTCACACGCCGCGCGGCCGCAAACGCGCCATCGGATTTGTGGCCCGCCAGGACCGGCCGAATTACGCGGCCCGCATGCCGATCGAGGATGAGGCCGGCGTCATCGCCGCCGCCAGCGGCTTCATCGGGCCCTGCCGGGAATATCTTTTCGATACCGTCGAGGCGCTTCGCGCCTACGGCATTTCCGATCCGCATCTGGAAAATCTGACGCAGCATGTTAAGCAGAGGCTTGCCACTGACGGGGGTGTCGGCTAGTACCGTTTCATGATCAGGCGAGTGTGGCGGAACTGGTAGACGCAGTGGATTCAAAATCCACCGCCCGCAAGGGCTTGGGGGTTCGAGTCCCCCCACTCGTACCATCACCCCCGACGTCCAATTTGAGGCATGTGATGACATCGCTCTGGCGTTATTGCAAAGACCAGTATGACCGTGTGATCCGGATCGCCGGCAGTGCGCTCGCCGAACGTCTGATGTGGCTGTTCGCGGTGCTGGAATCGATCATCATTCCGATCCCGGTCGACCCGCTGCTGGTCGCCACGGTGCTGGCCCGCCCCGCGGACTGGGTTCGCCTGACGGCCGGCTGCACGATTGCCTCGATCATCGGCGGCGGACTTGGCTGGGTGCTGGGCGCGGTGCTGGGAGTCGGCATCGAGCAGATCCTGGCAATGCTGCCGCATGTCATTGCCGCGCCGGAGAAGTTTGCCGCCGTTCAGGAGGGCTTTGTCACCTTCGGCATCATTCTGGTCTTCATCGGTGCCTTCACCCCGCTCCCCTACAAGGTGATCGCTGTCAGCGCCGGCATTGCCGGATTCGCGCTGCTGCCGTTCCTCGCGACCTCGCTTGTCGGACGCGGCCTGCGGTTCGCCATTGTCGCCGGCATTGCCCGCCATCATGGTGACGCCCGCATTGTCATGACATTGCTGAGTGCGCTGGTCTTTCTGATTGGGGGCGCCCTGTGGCTGGTCCACTGACACGAGGCCCGCGACCATCGCTTCGCGCCGAACTGTCGGTGATCCTGGCACCACGACATGGCCTGATCATTTGCGGCGCGATGTCAACCGCGCTGCTTATCGGCGCCTTCCTGTTTGAATATGTCGGCGGTATGGCGCCCTGCAGCCTGTGCATCTGGCAACGCTGGGCACATGTCGCGGTGATCGGCGCCGCCCTCATCGGGTTGCTGATGCTGCCGGCGCGGATCGGCCTGCTTCTGGTCGCCGCCGCCGCGCTGATGAGTTTCGGCGTTGCCGGCTATCACGCCGGTGTCGAATGGGCCTTGTGGGAGGGGCCTGGCGGCTGTACGGCGAATCTCGGCGCGGCCGCGTCCACGGCGGATCTCGTCGACCAGCTTCTGGCAACCCCTGTCGTCCGATGCGACGACGTGCCATGGTCCCTGTTCGGGCTCTCGATGGCAGGTTGGAATGCGTTGCTCAGCCTTGATATCACGGCTGTGGCGATATTGGCCTTCATCTTTGGCGGACGCATAGCGAGGCAGACATGACCGGGATTTCCAGACCAACCGCCGGACGGCGCGACATTGAGAGGTTTCTACGCGTCGACCATGCCGGCGAGCGGGCCGCGCAGCAAATCTACCGGGGCCAGCTTGCGGTGCTTCGCAACCATGCCACCGGCCCGCAGATCCAGCATATGATGGAGCAGGAGGTCGAGCATCTCGAAGCCTTTGAATCGCTGCTGAATGAGCGCCGGGTGCGGCCCTCGCTTCTCGATCCCGTCTGGGGGGCGGCAGGCTATGCCCTTGGCGCGGTGACGGCGGCGATGGGCCCGAAGGCCGCTATGGCCTGCACCATTGCTGTCGAAGAAGTGATCGGTGAGCATTACGCAAAGCAGGCAGACCAGCTGGGCGATGAGGAGTCGGAGCTTCGCGGCACCATTTCGAAATTCCGCGATGACGAGCTGGAACATCGCGACATCGCGGTCGATCACCGTGGGCGCGAGGCCATGTTCTATGCCGCACTGAAGACAGTGATCCAGCAGGGATGCCGGACCGCCATCAGGATCGCCGAACGCGTCTGACGGACAAGCCGCCTGTCAGCTCTGCTGCAGTTCGGTATCCCAGTACAGATAATCCCGCCAGGATTCGTGAAGATAGTTTGGCGGGAAGCCGCGACCATTTTCCTGCAACTGCCAGATATTGGGCGCTGCCGGCCTTGCCAGCGGCGACATCCCGCATTGATCGGGAAGCTTGTTGGCCTTGCGAAGGTTGCAGGGGCTGCAGGCGGCAACGACATTGTTCCAGGTCGTGCGCCCCCCGCGCGAGCGCGGCACCACATGATCGAAGGTAAGATCGGCGGCCGCGTGCCCGGTGCCACAATATTGGCAGGTGAATTTATCACGCAGAAACACGTTGAACCGGGTAAAGGCGGGGTTGCGCACCTGCGGCACATATTCCTTCAGCGCGATCACCGACGGCAGCTTCATTTCCATTGAAGGCGAGCTGATCGACAGATCATACTCGCTGACGATTGTCACCCGGTCGAGACATACCGCCTTGACCGCGTCCTGCCAGGACCAGAGCGACAATGGAAAGTAGTTAAGCGGGCGGAAATCTGCGTTCAGGACCAAGGCCGGTGCGAAACTGCCTGCGTTCATCATGTTCCCCGTGTGGTTCTACCAACACCCAACATCAACAAAACATGCCGGCGCAAGAAACACAAGCCTTACACCATATATTGGGCACCGCGACAGATTGCCCGCAAAATATTGCGGCCATGTGACAACCGGTATATTGGGCCGTGGAAAAGGCAGCATCAGGGGCTGCCTACCGCCCTTGTCAGTCGGGCATGTGCCGGGCCAGGAAATCGATGGCTTCGGTTAGCGCGTCAGGATCAATACCATGCCCCAGCCCGGGGCGCGTCACGCAGGCAGCCTCGATACCATAGGTTGCGAGGATGGTCGACGCCGCCTCCATCATCGAGAACGGCACCACCTGATCATCT
>CBFHRT010000007.1:9817-30121 GCA_965658285.1 Puniceispirillaceae bacterium (SeqCode)
GCAGGCTCATCATGCCGCCTTGTGAAAAACCGGTCAGCGCCACCGCACCCATGTCGAGGTCCAGTTCAGCGATGGCCGCCGCGACCGACGCCTCGATTACCGCCGCGGCGGCAGCCGGGCCGTCTCTGGTGTCGGCAAGGTCGAACCATTGCCGGCCCATCGGGTTCATCGCGCACGGGTCGGGGGCGTTGGGGATGAAGAACGCCGCCCCGGGAAAGCGCAGCGACATCGGATAGGCAAGGTCCGCCAGATCATTCGCATCGGCGCCCCAGCCATGCATGATGATGATCAGGCTGGAGGCCACACCACCACGAGCCGGTTCATTGAAATGGCCATCCAAACTTCCAAAGCGTTTCATCATCAATCCGTCCCCTGTCGCACATCATCACAGTGGCAAGAGGCTACACCCGGCCACCCCATCTGGTCTATATTCACCGGCACCGGCGCCGATGGCGGTGCTTCAACAGAGTTGTGGACACGCATATCGTGACCGTTCCCTCCCCGATACCGGCAGCTGTTACGCGGTTTGCGCCAAGTCCGACCGGCCTGCTGCATCTTGGCCACGCCTATTCGGCGCTTGTCGCATCGCAGTTGGGCGATGGCTATATTTTGCGGATTGATGACATTGACCATACGCGGTGCCGGCCCGAATTCACCGAACAGATTTATCGCGATCTCGAATTTCTGGGGCTGCCATGGCGCGGTGAGCCGGTATTCCAGAGCCAGCGCCATGCTGCCTATGCAGACGCGCTTGCCAGCCTGCGGGCGCGCGATCTTGTCTATCCCTGCTACCTGACCCGGGCCGAGCTTGCCGAGGTGCTGTCCGCCCCGCAGGAAGCGCCGGTGGCGACATACCGCGCCATCCCGGCGGCCGAAGCGGATCGCAGGTCCAAGGCCGGACTATCACCTGCCTGGCGGCTACGGACTGACCGCGCCCTCGACCTTGTCGGTGATCTGAGCTGGCAGGACCTTGCCGCCAAAGCTGGGGCCGGGCAGCACCAGCCAGTCGATATGACAGCGCATGGCGATGTGGTTCTGGCGCGGCGTGATATCGGCACCTCCTATCATCTGTCGGTTGTCGTCGATGATTCGCTTGACGGTGTCAGCCTCGTTACCCGCGGCGCCGACCTTGCCGAAAGCACGCATGTTCATCGTCTGCTGCAGGCGTTGCTTGATCTGCCCTCACCAGCCTATTTCCATCACGATCTGGTGCGCGATGACGCCGGCAGTCGTCTTGCCAAGCGTCATGACTCGGAAAGCATCCAACAGCTTCGCAGGTCGGGTCAGAGTGCCAACGACATTGTCGCATCCCTGCCACCGGTGCCGGAATCATTACGTTTCGGCGCCGATTTTTGAAATTCAACTAAATGTTTTTGCGTGTCTTTTTATGAATTATTACCGGCTGCGATTTTTTTGCTGAAAAGCCGGTGGGTAGGCTTGACGGCGTGAATCTGCGGGCGCATATACCGCGTGCACGGCGTCGCCGTCGTGCGTTTCCTCCCTAAACTCGGCCGTGAGATTTCTCACGGCCTTTTTTTTGCGATAATGCCCGCAGAAGGTGCGACCTGTCGTGCCTTGCCAAGCCGGAAGACCGGGGCGTAGCATGTCGCTGACCAAGGGAGACTGTCAATGCCGCTGACGGACGATGCTCTGACCACAAAACCGGGTCAATTGATCGACCCGTATGGACGCACCGTCGATTACCTTCGCGTATCGGTGACCGATCGGTGCGACTTCCGCTGTGTCTATTGCATGGCCGAGGAGATGACCTTCCTGCCGAAGGCGGAACTTCTGACGCTCGAGGAACTGGAGGTCGTGTGCCGCCGTTTCATGGCGGCAGGGGTCCGCAAGATCCGGCTTACCGGCGGCGAACCACTTGTCAGGCGTAACATCATGCAGCTGATCCGCGCCCTTGGCGGCGAGGTGAAGGCTGGCGTGCTGGACGAGCTGACAATCACCACGAATGGCAGCCAGCTTGTCAAAATGGCGGATGATCTGTTCGATGCCGGTGTGCGGCGGGTGAATATCTCGCTGGACACGCTCGATCCGGAAAAGTTCAAAAAGATCACGCGCTGGGGCGATCTGGACAAGGTCCTTGCCGGGCTTCGCGCGGCGCAGTCGGCCGGTCTTGATGTCAAGATCAATGCGGTTGCGCTGCAAGGCGGCAATGACGCGGAACTTGGCGACATGCTGGCATGGTGCGGCGATGAAGGGTTCGACATGACCATCATCGAGGTCATGCCGATGGGCGATATCGGCACCGAGAACAGGCTCGCCCAGTATCTGCCGCTGTCGCGTGTCCGTGCCGATCTGTCGAAGCGGTTCACCCTGACCGACATTCCGTTTCGTACCGGCGGACCGGCCCGTTATGTCAAGGTGGAGGAGACCGGTCGCAAGCTTGGCTTCATCACCCCGCTGACGCATAATTTCTGTGAAAGTTGCAACCGGGTGCGGGTGACCTGTACCGGCCAGCTCTATATGTGTCTTGGACAGGATGACAATGCGGATCTGCGGCGTGCGCTTCGTGACGGCGGGGGGGCGGCGCTCGACGCGGCGATTGCCGAAGCCATCGGGCGCAAGCCGAAGGGGCATGATTTCATCATCGACAGGCGCCACAGCGACCCCGCCGTCAGCCGGCATATGAATGTGACAGGCGGCTGACGCCGCCGCATTCCATCGCACCTTTCTGCCGCGGATTCGTGTCTGTCAGGTCACAGCCTCGGCCTCGACCTGCCGACGCTGCGCCAGCCCCAGCCAGACAAGCGCAATCGCAAGTATCGTCACCGGAACAAGGGCCGCCAGACTGACCGCATCCCATCCAAGCTGACTGTGGATCGCGCCCGCCGACAGCGAGGCCGTTGCCACCGTCGTCATCGTCGCCAGATCGGCAAAGCCCTGGACGCGGCCCCGCTCTTCCGGCTCGGCCACCCTTGCGACCAGCGAGGTGCCGCCAACATACAGAAAGTTCCAGCCAAGCCCGAGCGTGACAAGCGCCGTCCAATAGGGCCAGAAGCCGACAGCACCGACGGCCAGATAGATCGTCATGGCATAGAAGAACACGCCCGCCCACAGCACGCGCAGCGCGCCGATTCTGGCAATGATCGAGCCGGTGAAGAAGGATGGCAGGAACATCGCCACCGCATGCCACTGGATGATCGTGGCGTTCGCCGAGGTGCCAAGCCGCGCCACATTGACAACCTGCAACGGTGTCGCCGTCATCAGATAGCTCATCAGCGCATAGCCAAGCGCGGAGCAGATGACCCCGACAACAAAAATCGGCATGCGAAGGAAAGCGCCAATGGGACGCCCGCCGGAGGCGGTTCGTTTCGGAATTTCGATCTTCAGCCCCGCCAGCGCGATGATCGAGACAAGCTGGACTACCGCAACCGTGAAAAAGCACCCCGCATAAAGAATGTCGGGAACAAGATCGACCGTTCGCCGGGCGATTTCAGGCCCGAGGAACGCCGCCGCCAGACCGCCGGCAAGAACATAGGCAATCGCCTTTGGCCGCCAATCTGCGGGAACGCCATCCGCGGCGGCATAGCGGTAATAGCTGGCAATCCCCATCGCCATGCCAAGCCCCATGCTGGCGCCGCAGAACATCAGGAAATTCCCAGAGACCACGGCAATGCCAAGACAGGCTGTCGAGACACTGCTGATCAAAACCCCGATTATCAGCACCGGACGCCGGCCATAGCGTGCCATCAGCAGCGAGGCCGGCAGCGTGACCATCATCGAGGTCAGGAATTGCAGCGACAGCGGCAGTGTCGCCAGCCACGCAACAGGTGCCAGCAGAACCCCGACCAGCGCCGTGTTGATGATATTGACATTCATCGAGGTCATCGACAGCGCCTGCGCGATCGCAAGCCGGATGACATTACGCTTCTGGGTTGCGCTGTTCATCGACGCGGCAGCCGGGCTTTGACCATCACTGATGCGATGGCAGGGACGTAGACATGAAAGGTCAAGACTTCACCGGTCAACTTTCACCGGATGGCAGCTTGCGGCCAAACAGTTCAAGCCTGTGGTCAACAAGCTCATAGCCCATCTCGCGGGCAACCTGTTCTTTCAGCGCCTCAAGCTCGGCATGATAGAATTCGATCACCTCGCCGGTTTCCACATCGACAAGATGCTCGTGATGTTCGCCCGACTCTTCATAGCGTGCCCGGCCATCACCGAATTCAAGCCGGTCGATAACGCCCGCCTCCTCGAGAAGCTTGACGGTTCGGTAGACGGTTGCGATCGAGATCGTGCTGTCCTCATCGACGGCGCGGCGATAGAGCTCATCAACATCCGGATGATCCTCGGAGTCGCCGATAACACCGACAATAACCTGGCGTTGGCTTGTCATGCGGATGCCGCGGCTCAGGCATTTTTCCAGAAGATCAAGGGACATGGCGGTTCCGTCGTGGCCGGTAGGGACAGTGCCGGCGGGGTTATTGCGAGGCCGGTATTTTGCCCGTTAACGGTCCAAACTGCAACCTTGTGACCACATCCCTGTGATCGCCTGAAACCGCCGTCGGGATACCGCACGAGTTTGATTGACCTTGCTTTGCATTGCCATGCAGGATGCCGCGATGGAAATCGCAAAGATACGGCAACCAAATCATGCCCTTGGCGCGCTGCAGCTATGCGCCGGCATGCTGATCATCCCTTTCCTTGACGTCTTCGCCAAGCTTCTGGGAGTCACCCATGGTCCGTTCGAGATCACCTTCTGGCGTTTCTTCATGCAAACCGTCCTGATGCTGCCCTTTGTCATGATACTGCGTCTGTGGAGCGTTCCGGCTGGCACGCTGATCCTGCAGGCGGTGCGCGGATTGCTGCTGGCGATGGCGACGGTATTCTTCTTCGCCGCGCTTCAACATCTGCCGATGGCCGAGGCGATTGCCATCTTCTTCGCACAGCCAATGATCCTCACCCTGTTGTCGGCAGTGCTGCTTGGCGAGAGGCTGCGCGCACGGCGCATCGGCGCCATCCTTGTCGGTCTTGCCGGCACCATCATTATCGTTCAGCCAAGCATTTTGATCTTCGGCTGGGCGGCGGTGCTGCCGCTTGGCTCGGCTATGTCGATGGCGCTTTACATGGTTCTGACGCGGCATCTGGCCGACGATGTCAATCCGTACCAGATGCAGTTTCTTGGCAGCGTCGCCGCGATGGTGGCGCTTGGTGCGGTGGTGCTGGTGGGAAGTCTGCTGTCGATTCCGGGCGCCGCCATGTCCGCGCTGACCTGGCAGGAAACCGGCTGGGTGATCGGCATGGGAATCGCGGCAACGCTTGGCCACGCCTTTATTGTGCTGGCGGCTGGCAAGGCACCGGCCAACCTGCTGGCGCCATTCCAGTATGTCGAGATCATCGGCGCGACGATGCTTGGCTATCTTGTCTTTGGTGACATTCCCGCCAACAGCACCACCCTTGGCGTCGGCGTGATCATCGCCAGCGGCCTGTATCTGTTCCACCGTGAACGCGTCGCCGCACGTCGGCAGGCCACCGGCGGATAGACCTCAGACGTCGGCGTTCTGGCGATAATGGCGGATGACCGAAATCGGGATCGAGGTCACATAGGCCGTCGCAAGCACCATGTAGGTGATCCAGGGCTGCATGAAGATGCCGGCTATCAGGATTGAACCGCCCGCCATGACCGGCAACACGGTGCCAACAGGCAGCTTTACCCGCTTGCCAGCAAAGGTCGGCAGGGCAGAGACGGCCAGCGCGCCGATCAGCACCAGCCAGCCGCTGACATAGGTTGCCTCGCGCGCCCAGGCGATGCCGAATTCCAGATCGACGGCAATTGGCACCAGCACCAGAAACCCCGCCGCCGGTGCCGGCACGCCGGTGAAATAGTCTTTTGAATGTTCCGGCGGATCACGAAGTTCGGAATCAAAGCGCGCCAGCCGCAGGGCAATCGACACCGCGAAGAACATCGTCGCCCACCAGGCAAGATTGCCGGAATCCTGTAATGCCCAGAGATACAGGCACAATGCCGGCACAACACCGAAAACCACCAGATCACTGAGGCTGTCCAACGCGGCTCCGAAGGCAGAGCTTGTTTTGAACCGCCGCGCCGTACGCCCGTCAAGCGCGTCGAAGACCGAGGCAAGGGCAATCAGTCCGATCACCGCCGCCCACCGCCCATCGAGCGCGAAACGCAGTGCTGTCAGTCCTGATATCAAGCCGGCCACTGTCAGCACATTCGGCAGAAGCCAGAAAATCGACACCGATCTGAAACGACGCTGGTTACGCGGTGCGGGTGCCATCAGGCGCGCCTCGACTCGCCGGGTTCCCGCAACCCGCCCGACATGTCAGCAAGAACCGTCTCTCCCGCCACCGTGCGCTGGCCTTCCATCACCAGAACCGGGGTGGTGGCCGGGATCCAGACATCGACACGGCTTCCAAACCGGATGATGCCGAATTGCTGGCCAATCGCGAGCTGATCACCGACGCCGGCCTCGAGAAGAATACGTCTGGCAACAAGACCGGCAATCTGCACAATGCCGATAGCCTGGCCGGACGCGGTTTCCATGACGATGTTCTGCCGCTCATTGGCCTCGGCGGCCTTGTCGAGGCTGGCATTCAGAAACGTGCCGGCATGGTAGCTTGTTGCCGTCACACGCCCGGCAACAGGCGCACGGTTCACATGGACGTCGAACACATTCATGAAAATGGCGATACGCCGCCACTCCCCGTCAGGCAGGTCGAGATCAGCCGGCGCCGGCGCGATGCCGGTTGACAGCACACGCCCGTCAGCCGGCGCGACAATCAGATTGTCGGTGACCGGGGTGGTGCGCACCGGGTTGCGGAAGAAATAGACGCACCACAGGCTGAGCAAGGTTCCCGGCAGCGCAAAAGGCGACCAGAACACCGTGATCAGGATGCTTGCCACGACGAAGATGAAGATAAAGGGCCAGCCTGCCGGATGGATCGGCACCAGGACCTCGGTGGTAATCGCCTTGTAAATATTCATTCGGCGGCTTTCTGTATCAAACAGGTGTCAGGATCGGGCACAATTCAGGGTCGGCACAATTCAGGGTCGGCACAATTCAGGGTCGGCAGAATTCGGGGCCGGCAGAATTCAGGGCCAAGCAGAATTCAAGATCGGGACAAATTAGGCGTTGCGCCGAAAAAAATCACCCTGAAATCCATTCCCGCACATCTGGCGACGGTATTCGGTCACCGAATGCGGCCAGTGGCGAGACAGGTCACTCGGCTTCCTCGGCCGCGGCAAGGCCGCGCTGCCTGAATTCGCCAAGCTTCTTTATCACCGAGTCTCGTTCCAGAGCCCGCGGCGCGTCAAGACCCGGCACCGTGACCTCGATCACCGGCCGCGGATAAAGATGCTGAGGATAAACAGCCCGGGGATAAACCGGCCGGTCCGGCATGGCCGCCAGTGGGGCTCTGTCCTCGCCGCTGTCCTCACCACCATCCTCTGGCAGCTGAATGTCACGGTCTGAAAGCGTGTTCAGGGGTGCGTCCAGGGGTGCATTCAGGGATGCATTCAGGGGCGCGTCGAGAGGTGATGCCGGTGAAACCGGATCGGTCACAGCCGGATCAGCCAGATCAGCCTGATTGAGGGCAGACTGGACCGGGGCCTGTTGCTCTTCTTCGGGCTGTTCTTCTTCAGGCTGGGCATGTTCTGGCTGGGCGTGTTCAGGCTGGGCGTGTTCAGGCTGGGCCCACGCGGGCATGGTATTTTCGGGCATGGTAGCTTCGGGCATCGCGTGCCGGGGCAACGCCTCATCTGCTTCATCCTGCCCGCTATCGTCTGCCATCGTCCCATTGATCACGCGGTCGATCGACGCTTCGTTGGTGTCGACCGGGCCATTCGAGGGGGGCGATGCACCACTGGCATCGCCGCTGGCCACCACATCGTCAAACGCAGGCTCCGGCTGTGACGGAACGAATGCCGGCGAGGCGATGCTGACAGGATAAAGGGCAAGCTGACGGCGTTTTGGTGATTGCACGGGCTGGTCCGTGATCTGCCCTGTCGACATGCCAAGAAACTCATCGACAAGCAGTTCCTGCCAATGGCAAGCCTCGATCTCCCACGGGCGCATATGCCAGGCAAGATTGTCGATGACCACAGGCTTGCCGCCCATCCAGCGGGCGGTATCGACCATCGTCTTGCGGCCGGCAACCTTGGTTTTCTTCACTGCGATCAGCAGTCGGCCATTGACCGCCTGTGAGATGTGGAGCATCTCATGAGCGATTGTTTCAGCGGCGTCCCGGATTCCGAAACCGGTCGAAACAGTCATCTCGAACAGGGTTGGAGGCCGCGTGCCAAGACCGGATTTCTGCAACCCCAGCATCGCCCGGGTGACCGGCACGCGCACAGGTTCCTTCGTGACATCGATCAGCACGCTCAGGCTTTTGCGCTGACGCGCCGTGAACAGGCGCGCGGCCATGTAATTCGCCGCATAGGCCAGAAGTTCCGCCTCGCCGGGAACCGAATCGATAGAATTTACCTCGACCATCATCATGGAACCGGGATGCCCTCAATAACAGCGTGCCGTCGCACCTCGTAATTAAGCAAAAATTAACACAGTAAACCTTTTGCACAAAACGCCTGAAATTCTCATTATTTCAATTTGTTGAATTGTCCTTTGACGATTTAGACAAGCCATTCTGCGTCAGTCCAGCTATAGTCGTGCGCTCAACAGTCATTTCACGCGCACCCGGTTCGGGTGCCATCCATAACCCACCCGAAAAGGTAGAAGCAGATGGACAACATGTTTGAAACCGGCCTCGCACAGCGCAAGGCCACACTTGGCGAGGCTTATGTCGACGGGGTTTTCGAGAATGCCGATGATTTCAACCGGCCGTTCCAGGAAGCCATGACCGCCTGGTGCTGGGGCTTTGGCTGGGGCGATGATGCCATTGATGCGAAGACACGTTCGATGATGAACCTGACGATGATTGGCGCGCTAGGCAAAATGCACGAGTGGGAACTGCACTGCCGCGGCGCCATCAAAAACGGCGTCACACAAGAGGAATTGCGCGCCATTCTGCATGTGATTGCGATTTATTGCGGCGTTCCGCAGGCGATGGAATGCTTCCGCGCGGCCCGCAAGGTGCTTGATGAACTGGAGGGGTGATCGCCCCTTCACCTCGAAATGCAAGGCAAACCGACCATGTTCTGGCTGCGTTCTGGCTGCGTTCTGGCTGCGACATGTCAGCCGGAATGCGTAAAAACTGGACATAACCCACATTTTGGGCGATTTTGTTTTGGCTTAAACGTTTCAAGTACCGTATTGATATGTAACAATGTCGTCAGGTACGCTTACAAAGTGTCTGGGTACTTTGATGAATGAGCTTGTGATTGTTAGGGGGTCATGAGTATGCGTCGACTGTGGATATCCTTGATCGCCGGGACGGCCTTGTCCGTAGGCGGGACCGCTTTTGCTGGCGGCCTGCCTGGATCCAATGGCGAGTCGACGGCAACCGCCGGTTCGACCGCGCAGGCTGCCGCCGCGCCAGCGACAACCGTGGCCGAGACAACATCTGACGCTTCCGCCACCGCATCAGGCACAAAAGGCCAGACTGCGGGCCAGACTGCGGACCAGACCGCCTCGACCGAAACAGCGTCAGCCTCGCAGACCGCAAGCGGTGGCGTGGATGATGGCGAGGTCCAGACCGGGTCCTTTATCGCTATTGAAGATGATCCGCTGATCATCGATGCCTCGTCTGTCGTCGATGGCGACGGTGTCGGCAGCATGCAGGTTCAGTGGCAGATTGCCACCGACGGCACGGATTGGTCGAACCTCTCCGGCGAGATCAGGCAGTCCTTCACACCGCGCGAACGCCATGTTGGCAAGCTTCTGCGGGTGCAGCTGTCCTATGTCGATGGCCAGGGCAATCTCGAGACAATCCTCAGCCCACCCTCCAGCCCGGTTCAGAATGTGAATGACAAGCCGAACGGCGCTCCGCAACTTGTCGGCGCGGCGCGTGAGGAAGATGCTCTTGTCGTTGATACCAGCATGATTTCGGATGATGACGGGCTTGGCAATTTCTCCATCATCTGGCAGCGGTCGAGTACGAAGACCGAATGGCAGGCCTTCCCCGAGACGAATGGTGAGGTGCTGCAGCTCTCGCAGCGTCACGTCGGCTATTCCTACCGCGCCGTTGTCTCTTACGAGGACGGCCACGGGACAAAGGAACTTCTGGTCACCAGCCCGTCAGAGACGGTGCAGAATGTCGATGATCCGGTTCAGGGCGAGGTTCTGATCACCGGTGAAGCAACCGAGGGCGAGGTTATCCTCGTCAGCACGAATGGCGTGTCCGACGAAGACGGCATCGCCAGCATATCGGTTGGTTGGGAAGCCTCGACCGACGGGCGGAACTGGCGCGCCATTGAAACCGGCGGCGCCACGCAGCTGTCGCTCTCGCAGCCTCTGGTGAACAAGCAGATCAGGGCCCGGGTTGCGGTTGTTGACAGTTTCGGTGTGGAAACGGTGATCTTCAGCCAGGCCACGAACACGGTTCGCAACATCAACAACAAGCCGGCAGGTACGATTTTTGTCCGGCGTGTTGGTGGCTGAACAGCGTTTCTGCCGATACCCTCTGCGCCGTGAACACAGCTTTATCCAAAGAGGCCCCTCCGGGCCTCTTTGCATTTTTGTGATATTTTTGCCGGCGATTCATTTTTTGCTTTGCAGCAATTATCTTTGCGTTCACACTGCATCTTGTATGGAACGCACGGACTTGCACCTAAGTGTAGATCATCCGCGCTGCGGCGCCTACAGGGAGCTTTTACGCTTCATTTCCCTGACAGCTCGCCGTCTCAGCCATATTTTCATCCAGACAACGTCATCCAACGACCCTGTACTATCGACCCTGTCAATGGAGCATGCCAATGCGACTGACCGACCGAGACCATCGGCCGGAATGCCATGTCATTCCGTTCAACCGCCCTCATACCGAACCGGAGGTGGCGACAACGACCAGCATCGCCGCCGTGATTGCCGTGACGGTGCTGCATTCATCCACCGAGACTCCGGAGGACCGCCTCCTTTCCATTCTCGAGCAGAGCGGCGAGGTCGAAATACTGGATGCCGATGAAGCTCTCGGGGCCTATGAAGCTGCGTATCCCGAACTTGCCACAGACCCGGTCAATGACAACGGCATGCTGACGCCGCTCTAGGCGTCCGCATCGGGGCCGGAAACCTCGACCCCTAGATCGCGGCGAGCACGCCGGCGAGCCAGATCCATAGTGGCAGCGAGATGGCCGCCGCCAGCGTCTGCAATGACAGGATCTCGGCCATCAGCTGGGCATCGCCGCCAAGCTCTGTGGCAAGGGTGTAGCTTGAGTTTGCCGTCGGCGCCGCGCCAACCGCCGCCAGAACCGCCAGCGACAGCGGATCAAGACCAAGGCCAAGGCCGATGGTGACCAACGCCAGCGGGAAGACGAGACATTTCGCCAGCAGCGCCAGGCCCAGAGGCGCAGCATTGCCGCCGATAGCCGAGAATTTCAGTGAGGCCCCAATGGTGAGGAGCAGCAGCGGCAGCGCGCCAGCGCCAAGAATGGCCGCCGCCTGCGAGATGAATTCGGGCACAGGAATGTCCAGAATATTCACCGTGACACCGACCAGCATCGAGCCGAGAAGCGGGTTGCGGGCAATTTCTGAAAGGATGGCGCGTTTCATGTCGGTGCGGCCGGCGGGACGGCCCAGCATCAGGATGGCGATCACCGAGACGATGTTGGAAATCGGCACAAGAAAGGCAATCGCGATGGCCCCAAGCTCCAATGCCGCAACGCCGAATGTCCCCTGCAGGATCGACAGCACCAGAAACCCGTTATGCCGCAACGATCCCTGCACCAGCGACGAAAGCGACGGTCCCGACATGGCGATGGCGCGGCCCGTCACAAGCGCAAAGCAGACAATGATAAAGCTGCCGACGGCGATGGTGGCGAGGAACGGGCCAAGCGACACCGCGCCGAGGTCTATCTGTGACATCAGATTGAACAGCAGCCCGGGAAACAGCACCCAGTAACATATGGGTGACAGCGTCTGCCACGCCACCTCGGGAAGAAAATCCCGCTGCTTCAGAACATATCCCAGGGCGACAATCGCCAGCGTCGCGGCGATCGCCGAAAGCATCAGGAGACAGCCCTATTCCGCACCTTTGTCCAGGTCTGCGCCAGGTCGCAGCGCGCCAATGGCCCGCCAGGCAAGCGGCATCAGACCGGCCGCCACGATCAGCTTCAGCGCATCACCGTAAAGAAAGGGCAGCATGCCGGCGGCAATGGCCTTGCCAAAGCCGATGAACTGGCCAAGCCACGATACGCCAGCGGCGTAGATGATGATGGTACCAACCACCATCGCCAGCGCGGTCGAAATCGGGCCGCGGCCCATCCCACGCTCGGCAAGCCAGCCAAGGACGAAGGCGGCAGCGACAAACCCGATGAGATAGCCACCCGTCGGGCCCATGATGACCGGCCAGCCGGCGGTGGCGTTGGCAAAGACTGGCAGCCCCATCCCGCCTTCAACAAGATAGGCCAGCACCGTCGCCGCGCCGAGGCGCGATCCATAGGCCATGCCGATCATCAGAACGACAAGCGTCTGGCCGGTGACCGGGACAGGCGAGATCGGGATCCGGATGGCAAACTGGGCGGACAGGGCCAGCAGCGCGCTGCCGGCAAGAACCAGCACAATCTGCGACATCACGGACAATGTGCGGTCAGTCGCGGCATATCGGGCCAGCAGGCTGTCTGCAAGGGTCTCGAACGGACGCGGCTTTGTCGATAAGGCAACCATGATCATAGTCTCGCTTTCATCAATTTCGGGCACGGTGGCCATCTTGCGCGGCGATCACGCCGCCATCCGGCACGCCGCATCGCGCACCCCCACCTTGCCAGCACTATAGCCGCGCGAAGGGCAAAGACAAGGCATCAGGCATCCACCAAACGCCATATGCCGGCCCCATACCGGCAAAATGAAGACAAATCCCTGGCAGAGAAATGTCGCACCCGTCTGGTCAGCCGCCAACAATTGGTGCTACCACCCAAGCACTACAGTCTATGCCCAAGGCGCGCCGCCTGAAATCGCCGTGCAGCGCCATTCCTCGGAGATATCAGATGAACCGTTTTTTTGGACTTGATGACGCCAACACAACTGTCCGGCGTGAACTTCTCGCCGGCCTCAGCACCTTCCTGACGATGTCCTTCATCGTTGCCGTGAATCCGATGTTTCTGGCCGATGCCGGCATTCCCTTTGCCGCCGGTTTCGTCGCGACGGTGCTGGCAACGGCAATCGGTACCGCGATCATGGCACTGTGGGCCAAATGGCCGGTGGCGGTGGCCCCCGGCATGGGGCTGAATGCCTATTTCGCCTATGGTCTTGTGCTTGGCCAGGGCTTTACCTGGCAGCAGGCGCTGACCGCGGTGTTTGTCGCTTCGGTGGTGTTCTTCCTGTTTTCGCTGTCGCGCATTCGCGGCTGGCTGATCGGCGCCATCCCGGCCTCGCTTCGTGCCGGCATCACCGCCGGTATCGGCCTGTTCCTGGCGATGATCGGATTGCAGGGGATGGGCCTTGTCGTCGATGATCCGGATACGCTGCTCAAGCTTGGCAGTGTCGCCGCACCGGAATTGCTGCTGGCGCTTGTCGGACTTCTGGTGATGGCGGGCCTTGCCGCGCGGGGCATTCATGGCGGCATTCTGGTCACCATTCTCGGCCTCAGCCTGATCGGCTGGGTGAGCGGCCTTGCCGAATTTGGCGGCATCGCGTCAGCGCCACCAGTGGCAAGCGCAGCGTTTTCACTGGATTTCTCGCAGATTACCAGCTTCGGCTTTCTGACAGTGGTCTTCGTTCTGTTCTTCCTCGATTTTTTCGACACCACCGGCACCTTGACCGGCATCGCCGACCTCGCCGGCAAGCGCCGCCCCGATGGCAGCATTGAAAACCTCGATCGCGCTGTTCTCGCTGATACCGGCGCGTCCGTTGTCGGCAGCCTTCTCGGCACCTCAAGCATGACAACCTATCTGGAAAGCGCGACCGGCCTTCGCGTTGGCGGGCGCACCGGCCTGACGGCGCTGACCGTCGCCGCGCTGTTCCTTCTGTGCCTGTTCTTCGAGCCGCTGTTCGCCTCGATACCCCCTTTCGCCACCGCGCCGGCGCTTGTCTTTGTGGCGGCCGGGTTCCTCGCGCCGCTTGCCGGTCTCGACTGGGACGACATGGGCACCGCCGTGCCGGTGATGTTGATGGCGGTGCTGATGCCGCTAACCTTCTCGATTGCGGCGGGGATCGCCGTCGGCTTCATCGCGCATGTCGTCATCTGCCTGTTGGCCGGGCGTGGTCAGCAGGTGAATGCCGGCACCTGGGTCATCACCATTTTCGGCATGCTGTGGTTGGCGACACCGCTGATCGGCGGCTAGTCCACCCGGGATGATCAACGCGGCATCAGCACCGGCAGCAGGGACGGTGCCGCGGCCACCGGGCGGATGACCGCATAGCCGTCGCCGCCAGCCGCGATGATCTCGACATCACCGCCCGTTGCCACGTTCGATGTGCCGACAAACCCGCCCGACGCCATCTCCAGACCGTCGAGCGGCCAGCGAAGACCGCTCGATTGCTGAAACCGCTGCGTGCCGAGCGGCCATATTGACACCCGTTCGCCAGCGCGCGCCGGAAAAATGATATTACCGCGCAGGCGCAGCAGCATGTCAGTCACACCGATCAGAAGGATCGGCGCATCATGCGGCACCGCCGCCAGCGCATGCATGGCGGCCAGCGTATGATCAAGCCGGGCGTCAAGAAAGCCGAACCCGATGATCAATGGCGCCTTGATACGCTTCAGGCATTTCTCAAAATCGGTGTCATCCTGCCCGGCGAGGTGAAGCCGTCTTAAATCGGGTGGCAGGTCAGCGCCTGAATCCATATCACCGATCACCAGATCGGGCCGCCGCCCCGATGCCAGCACGGTATGGGCACCGCCATCCGCCGCCACGATCGGCAGCGATGTCGGCAAATCAGCGAACAGCGGGGCGAGTGGCACCGGTGCGGCACCAACCAGCACCACCGCGCTGGCATATGAAAATGTCTGGTCAGGCAACATCATCATCTCTATCTGCCGAATTCCGCGACGCGGCGCAATAGACGCCATGTCGGCCGTTCATCCTGGGCTGCGCCGGCGCATTGTTTAGACTAAATTCAAATTTGCACGACTTAGGGGTTGTGACCAAAGTTAGGTGCGGCTAAATAAAGATGATGGATCAAGACGCAACAACAGGCACAGTCGACCACCCCGGACAGCCTGCACGACACCGCACGCACGCGATGAGCATTGTCCTCATCCTGGCGCCTGCGCTGCTTGCCGCCGCGCTGATGCTGAACGCCGAAAGCGAGCTTCTTGACATCATCTTTGCCTCGGTCGCCGACGCTTATCTTCAGGTCAGCACGTTTGTCGCCGCGACCTTTCTGATCATCTACGGGCTGGAGCGCGCGCTGAAAATCGACGCGACGGCGATGCTGAAGCGCGACACCATCTGGCAGGTCCCGGTGGCGGCCGGGCTCGGCGCATTGCCGGGATGTGGCGGTGCCATCATCGTGGTCACGCAATATGTCACCGGCCGGCTGTCTTTCGGCGGTGTTGTGGCGGCGCTTACGGCGACGATGGGTGACGCGGCCTTTCTGCTGATCGCGCGCGAACCGATCACCGGCCTGGCGATGATCGTGGTTGGCCTTACTGTTGGCACGCTCAGCGGCTGGATTATCAACGCCATTCACGGCGGCGACTTCCTGCGCGATAGCCAATCGAAACCTGATGCCAAGATCGAGGCCGAGCATGATGATGCCTCGACCCGGCTACTCGACAAATTATGGATGATGATTCTGATCCCCGGCATGGTGCTGGCGGCGCTTGTCGCCTTTCAGGTTGATGTCGATGCCATGTTCGCCACCGCGTCATTCGACCGGCCGGCGACGCTTCTTGGTGTTGTCGGCGGCACACTGGCGATGAGCATGCGCCTGGCACCACGTTTCGGGATCAAGGGCGATGCCGCCTTTTCCGCCAGCGCCGGCCTTGTTCGCCGGACCATTTCCGACACCAATTTTGTCACTGTATGGGTAATCTTCGCCTTTCTGGTGTTTGAACTCTCGGTCTATTTCCTCGGCCTCGACCTGAAGACGGTGTTCGATGGCTGGGTCCTGTTCACGCCGATGATCGCCATTCTGCTGGGGTTTCTTCCCGGGTGCGGCCCGCAGGTTCTTGTCACCACCATGTATCTGTCAGGGATCGTCCCGCTGTCGGCGCAGATTGGCAATGCCCTCAGCAATGATGGCGACGCGCTGTTCCCGGCCATCGCCATCGCCCCGAAGGTGGCGATTGTCGCCACCCTCTATTCCGCCGTGCCGGCCGTCATCCTCGCCTATGGCTGGCTGTTCTGGATGGAATAGACCGGCGCGCCTTCCCTGTTTCTCACGAAACGCCCCTATTTCTCGCGAAACGCTGTTGCCAGCGATTTCTGGATCGGCGTCATGATGTAGTTCATGATCGTGCGCTTGCCGCCAAGGATATCGACCTGCAGTGGCATGCCGGCGGTGATGACCGGCGTTTCCGGTGACTTCGTGAACGCCACTTCGGGAATGGCGATGATGGTTTCATAGAACGGCATCGCATTTTCCGGCTGTGTGGTGTTGCCGGCCACCTGCCGCACCACGCCCATGATCACGCCATAGCGTGACGGGTCATAGGCGGCAAGCGAGATACGGGCCACCTGCCCCGGCTGCACATCGGCAACATCCTGTGGCAGGATCTGCGCCCGCACCAGATACCGGGCTTCGGCCGGCACAATCTCGGCAAGCATCGTTCCGGCCTGCACAACAGCGCCCACCGTCTTCACATGAACGGCCGACACGGTGCCGCGAAGCGGCGCCCGGACATCGGCATGGCGCACCTTGCCGCGAAGCGCGTCCTGGCGTGCCAGCAGCTGCGCCGCCTTGGTCTGTTCCTCGACAAGAGATTCGGCGGCACCGGCCCGGAAATTGGCAATGGCGGATTCGATCTCGCGCCGCTTGCTGACCAGATCGGCCCGCCGTGCATCGGCGGCGAGACGTGCCAGTTCGGCGGCGCCGGTTTCCTGCTGGTGGCGCGCCCGCGCCGACAGCATCACAGCCCGCGGCTCATGACCGGCATCGACGAGCGGCTGCAGAAGGGCTATCTCCTCGGCGACAAGCGCTGCCTTCTGCAGCGAGATGCGTTCCTCGGCCTCTTTCTCGATGATGGTTTTCTGCAATGTCGCGATATTGTCACGCAGCACTGAGATCCGCTTGGCGAGTGCCTCGGCGCGTGTCGTGAACAGCGACGCTTCCTTTTCCACCATCTCCGGGGCGGCGCCCACCAGCTCCGCCGGGAAGATCAGCCTTGTGGCCCCTGACGCCTCGGCCGTCAGCCGCAATTCGGCTGCCCGGGCCGCATTCAGCGCAATTTCATTGTCGGCGAAATTCGCCGTGACATCCTCATCCTCGAGCCGGTACAGAACCTCGCCCTTTTCGACCTCCCGCCCCAATTTCGCATTGATGAGGACGACCGAGCCGGGAAGACGGCTCTGCAGATGCTGGACCTCGGACGGGGTGAAGACCATACCCTCGGCACGGACCTGCTCATCGATCTCCGCATTAACCGCCCAGACCACGGCGACGATGAAGAAGACCGAAATCAGGACATACAGAACCTGCCCCTTGATGCCGGCCTTGTCAGTCAACATTTCGGGCGCCGAATGGTCGACCGGCACCCCGCCAAGCATCATTGGTGGCGGCGCCCCGAACAGTTTGTTGAACAGCCACTTGAAGGGCGACAGGATCAGGCTGACCACCCGCCAGACAAGGCGGAAGGGAAACAGGAGAATGGACATCAGAACCTTCACGTAGGGCTCCTTTCAGCTGAGGTTTCCGCGCCGGTCAGGCACGGGTCTGGGCAACATCGACAGGGGCCGGCTTCATCACCTCGTCACGCGGGCCAAAGGCGGCAATCCGGCCACCTTCGACGGCCAGCACCTTGTCAGCCATCTGCAGCATGGCGCCGCGATGGGTGATAAAGATCGTCGTCAGCCCCTTGGTGGCGGCATCAAGGCTGGCGACCATCGCCGCCTCGGCCTGGGCGTCAAGCGGCGCCGTCGGCTCATCCATCAACAGGATATTCGGCTTGCCGATCAGCGCCCGCGCGATGGCCACCGACTGGCGCATGCCGACTGACAGTTCGCGGCCGCGCTCGGACAGCGGGAAGTCAAAACCACCGGGCAGGGCCGAAACAAAGGCCTCGACGCCGGATTGCTTTGCTGCATCGAGAAGGTCCGCGTCGCTGGCATCGGGATTGCCCATCATGATGTTGTCGCGGATCGTGCCGGAGAACAGGGTCGGATTCTGCATCACAACGCCGATGTTGCGGCGCACATCATCCGGCCTGATCTGGCGGATGTCGGCCGTGTCGATCAGTACCGCGCCGCGGTCCGGCGGATTCAAGCCGCATAACAGGCGCAGCAGGGTTGTCTTGCCGGACCCGATGCGGCCGACGACGGCCAGCCTATCACCGGGTTCGATCCGGAAATTGATATCGGTCAGTGTCGGTTCGGGCTGGCCCTCATAGGTGAAGGTCACATTGCGGAACTCGACACTGCCTTCCATGCTTGGCCGCTCGACCTGGTCGGTGCGCGCCTCCTCCTCGGACACGCCGCCGAGGATTTCATCCAGCGCGCGATAGGCCGACAGCGCCGAATTCATCCGCCCCAACAGACCGGTCAGCTGCGCCAGCGGTGCCATGACCCGCCCGGACAGGATCACACAGGCAATCAACTGACCCATTGTCAGGCTGCCATCGGCGATCAGGAACACCCCATAGACAACCATGACCACCTGGCTGACCTGCTGGCCGAACTGCGTGAACTGCGTCGCCAGCTGGCTGGTGACCTTGGTCTTCATGCTGGATTTCGCCTGGTGAAGAACCGAGTTCATCCAGCGGTTGCGAAGCATCGAGATGCCACGCACCGTCTTCACCGTCTCCAGCGCCGCAATCATCTCGACAATGACAGCCTGTTTCGACTTGCCCTGCGACTGGCTGAGTTCGGACATCCGCTTGATGATCGGCTGCAGGCACAGCGCGAAGATAATCACCGCCGGCACGATGATCGCCGGCACCAGCGCCAGCGGGCCGCCGATCAGATAGAGCACATAGATGAACAGGAAGATAAACGGCAGATCGACAAGGACGGTAAAGCTGGCCGACCCGATGGCATCCTTCAGGATGTCGAAATTGCGCACCGTGCCGGCAAGCGATCCGGTCGCCGTGCGGGTCAGTTCGGCGTCATGCCGCGCGATCCGCTCGAACAGTACTGCCGATACTCGCTGATCGACGCGCGCGCCGGCGCGGTCGACGAAGATTCCGCGCAGGATCTTCATGACAAGATCGAAGATGATCACACAGGCGATCATCGCCGTCAGCGCCCACAGCGATTCAATGGCGTTGTTCGGCACCACCCGGTCATAGACCGTCATGATGTAGACCGACGAGGCCAGCGCGAAGACATTGATCAGGACCGAGGCCCACATCACCTGCAGATAGATGGCCTTGCAACCGAGGACCGGCCCGAAGAACCAGTGGTCACGATTGGTGGTAACCGGCTTCAGCATGACGAATCCTCCATTGAAAGGCCGAGGGTTTCATCAATCCTCTCGGCGATCATCAGCGCACGGGCGCGCAAAAGTTCCTGGTCACTGCGAAGCTCGACAAGACGGGTTTCGGCAGCGCCGATCTGGGCCCGCACACGGGCCAGAGCCAGCGGCGAGTTGATGGTCTTTCCCTGGCGTTCCTGCAAAGAGCGGAACTGCGCCACCAGCTCATCACGGCGTGCCAGCGCCTCGGTTTCCTCGCGCGTCTGCTGATGGAATTGCTGGGCCAGCCCCTCCATCTCGCGGTTGTGATCGCGGGTCAGCGCATCGAGGCTGGATTTCAGTTCCGTCTCGCGCCAGGCCGTCTCGCGAAGCCGCGCCCGGGCGGTGCCGCCATCATAGAGCGGCATCGTGATCTCGACCCTGCCGACAATCTCATATTCATCCTCGTAATCGGTCATGTCGAAGGCTGTCCCTTCAATGACACCGTCCAGTTTCGGGTAGCGCGAGCCGCGAATTTCCGCTGCCTCATGCGTGACCTCACGGGTGCGAAGGCGAATGGCATGCGCCTTGTCGGTCCGGTCGGCCTGCAACAGCGGAAGTCCGGTCGGCCGGCGGGTCAGAAAGGTCCGCACAAGGTCGCGGGCGTCGGCCTCGGTAATGTCGAATTCGGCTGCCAGCCTGTCGCGGATCTGGTCATAGTCGGCCTGCG
>CBFHRT010000008.1:0-29322 GCA_965658285.1 Puniceispirillaceae bacterium (SeqCode)
CATGTATCGGGGTCCTGTTCCGACCATCCCTGATGCGGGCGGCTGACGGGCAGGGGGGCTGACTGGCTGGCGATGGGGTGGCCGGCTGCGTCGACAAGCAGGGCCTTTACCGCCGAGGTGCCGAGATCGAGACCAAGAAACATAACGCCCACCCATGTTCAGACAACCATGTTCAGATAACCATGTTTCGGCGGTCATCCGCAGGCAGCGAGCCTATCACCGAATGGCGGGCATTTCACGCGGCAAGATACCGGACCGGTCGCACGCGCGCCTACAATGCCTCGAGAAGGGCCAGCCCCGTCACCGAGGCGCCAGCGGCAAACCCGTCGCGCACCGATGGCAGCAGGAAGCCGACATGCCGCCGCGGTCATGTTCTGGCAGCCTCGCCATGCCGGCAGGGTCTTCGGGGCACTCCTCAGTCCTTGCTGTTGGCAAGCGCCTTTTCCATCACCGTGGCAATCCTGTTGGTAAAGTCGCGCGGGTCGGCGATGGTCTCGCCCTCGGCGACGATGGCGCTGTCATAGAGGAGCCGCGCGAAGCTGTCCGAGCCGTCAAACTCGCCTGTTTCCATGCGGCTGTTCAGCGCCTTCACAAGCGGGTGCTTGGCATTGACCTCGAGGATCTTCGGCCCGCCATTGAAGTCGGGATTGTGCATCCGCATCATCCGCTCCATCTGCGGGTCCATGCCGCTCTGGTCGGCGACCAGCCGGGCAAGGCTCGTCTCCAGATTGGCCGAGCTGCGCACATCGGCGACATCGCCGCCAAGCACATGCTTCATCTTCGCCATGAAGCTGTCGGACAGCACAGCCTCGGCCTTGTCATCCTCCTTGTCGGCTTCACCGACATTCGAGATATCGACCTCGCCGCGGGTGATCGACTGGAAGGATCTGCCGTCGAATTCGGTCGTGTTGGCAAGCCAGAAATCATCGATCGGGTCGGTCAGCAACAGCACATCGATGCCCTTGGCGCGGAAGGATTCCAGATGCGGGCTGGTCATCGCCAGGTCGGCATTCTCGGCCGACAGGTAATAGATCATCTCCTGGCCGGCGGCGAACCCCTCGACATATTCCTTCAGCGTGACCATGCCGTCAGTGCGGGTCGAGCGAAACAGGCTGATATCGAGAATCTTGGCGCGGTTGGCGTCATCCTCATACAGCCCTTCCTTGATCACCCGCCCCATCGCATCCCACAGGCCTTCATAGTCGGCGCGGCGTTTCTCCAGCGCCTTGCCGAATTCGCCGAGGACGCGCTTGACGACGGCCTTGTTGATCTTCGTGACAACCGGGTTCTGCTGCAGCATTTCGCGGCTGACATTCAGATCGACATCCGGCGTGTCGATGACGCCGCGCAGAAAGCGCAGCCATTTCGGGATCAGCCCCTCGCAATTATCGGTGATGAACACGCGGTTGACGTAGAGCTGCAGCTTTGAGCGCCGCTCCGGGTCGTACAGATCGAACGGCGCCATCGATGGAATGAAGACCAGATTGGTGAATTCGACCGCGCCCTCGGTGCGGTTGTGGAGCGTGGCGAAGGGCGTGTCATAGGCAGCGGCGACCGAGGCATAGAAATTCTGATATTCCTCCTCGGAGATGTCCTTCGCCGGCCGTGTCCACAGCGCCACCGCGCTGTTCAGCCGTTCCGGGTCGGCCTTCGCGTCAAGCCACATGATTGGCTGCGCGATATGGTCGGAATATTTCTTCACCAGAAATTCGATGCGCTCGCGCTCGATATATTCCTTCGCGTCCTTGCGAAGATGCAGCGTGATGTCGGTGCCGACATCCGTGCGTTCGGCGCTGTCGATGGAGAAACCCGACGTGCCGTCGCTGTGCCAGTGACTGGCCTCGGCCGCGCCATGCGCCCGTGAGACGACGTCGATCCGCTCCGCCACCATGAAGGCGGAGTAGAAGCCGACACCGAACTGCCCGATCAGCTGGTCGGTCAGCTCATCGCCACCTGTGCCACTCTTCGCGGTCTCGACAAACGCCTTGGTGCCGGAACTCGCGATGGTGCCGAGCGTCTCCTTCATCTCCTCGGCGGTCAGACCGATGCCATTGTCGCTGATGGTCACGGTTCGCGCCTTCTTGTCGGCGCTGATGGTGATCTCGCCATCAAAAGTAGCGGCCGCGTCACCGGCGCTGAGCACGGCGAATTTGCGTTTGTTGATGGCATCAGACGCATTGGAGATCAGCTCACGAAGGAAGATCTCCTTCTGCGAATAGAGCGAATTGATGACGATATCGAGGATCCTGCCGGTATCGGCCTCGAAATTGAATGTCTGGCTGGACATATGGTGGCCCCCACTTGATTGATTATCCTGCGGATTGGGGCGATTTGGGTTCTGCGATACCCGATGTCAAGACGCCGCGTGCCGGCAAGATCATGTTTGCGCTGGTAATGTCGCGAGGCCTGCGAATCCAAAACCATATGGGCGGGCTGATTGCCGATGAGATCACCGGACAGGAATGGCTGCGCCAGCTTCCTGAAGGTCACCGCCTTATTGTGTCGCCCGGGGCGGCAATCTAAGCTTCAGTTCTTATGTTCTCCGATGGGAGGTCCAGAGAGATGAAGGCGCTTGTGATAATCGACCCGCAGAATGATTTCTGCCCCGGCGGTGCGCTTGCCGTCGCCGATGGTGACAGCATCATGCAGCCCATCAACGAGATGATGGCTGCGTTTGATCTTGTCATTCTGACCCAGGATTGGCACCCCGAGGGTCATTCCAGCTTTGCCTCGTCGCATGATGGCGCGGCGCCTTTCAGCCTGACCGACATGCCCTACGGGCCGCAGGTGCTGTGGCCTGACCATTGTATTCAGGGAAGCGACGGCGCGGCGTTCCACCCGGCGCTGGACACGATGCGCGCCGACGTGGTGATCCGCAAGGGCAGCAACCCGGCGGTCGATTCCTATTCGGCCTTTTTCGAGAATGACAAGGCGACGGCGACAGGACTTGCCGGGCTGCTTCGTGACCGGGGCTGCGAGCATCTGACAATGGTCGGGCTGGCGACGGATTACTGCGTTGCCTGGTCGGCGCTGGACGGCACGGCGAACGGCTTTCGGGTTGAGGTGAGACTGCCGGCCTGCCGGGCCATCGACCTTGACGGATCGCTCGACAGGTCGCTTGCCGAAATGCGCGCGGCCGGTGTCACGCTGGTGTCATGAGATCTGTGGCCTCCGACCGGGAAGGGTGATATGAATGAAGCGATGCAACCCGGCGCATGCCTGATCCCGAGTCTGTCGACGTTGCATAAGAAAAGGGCCACCCGCGATATGCGCGTGGCCCCCGTTTTTCTGGTGGTGTGCGCCTGACCTTACAGCGCCTTGTCGGTGATCATGTGCGTCCAGGCGCCGGTCGGCTTCTTGCTGATCACCGGATCCGATCCGCCCTTCATCAGCGTTGCGACCGTGCGCTCGTAATCGGCCGGGTCCAGAGCGCCGTTCGAGCCGGCGGTCAGCTTGGCGATCTCGCCCATCATCCGGCGCTGGTGCTTCTCGGTCTGGGCGCCGGTGGCGTCATTCTCGAGAACGATGTCAGCGGCCGCGTCCGGGTTCTGCTCGGCCCACTTCCAACCCTTCATCGAGGCGCGGACAAAGCGCACCATCTGGTCCTGGAAGGCGGCATCCTTGAGCCTGTCCTCAAGCACATAGAGACCGTCCTCGAGCGTGGCCACGCCCTGGTCCTGATATTTGAAGACGACAAGATCATCTGCGGTCAGGCCGGCATCGATGATCTGCCAGTACTCGTTATAGGTCATGGTGGACACGCACTCGGCCTGCTTCTGCAGGATCGGGTCGACATTGAAGCCCTGCTTCAGGACATTCACGCCGCCGCTGCTGCCATCGGTCGGGATGTCAAGCTGGCTCATCCATGACAGGAACGGGTACTCGTTGCCGAAGAACCAGACGCCAAGTGTCTTGCCGCGGAAATCGGCCGGTGCCTTGATGCCGGAATCCTTGCGGCAGGTCAGCATCATGCCCGATGATTTGAAGGGCTGGGCGATGTTGACGAGGTTCACGCCCCTTTCGCGCGAGGCCAGCGCCGACGGCATCCAGTCGATGACCACATCGGCGCCGCCACCGGCGATTACCTGAATCGGCGAAATATCAGGTCCACCTGGCTTGATGGTGACATCGAGGCCTTCCGCGTCATAGAAGCCCTGGTCGGCGGCGACGAAATAGCCGGCGAACTGGGCTTGTGTGACCCATTTCAGCTGCAATGTCAGCTTGTCTGCCGCGCTTGCCGCCGTGCCCATGGCAACGGTTGCGGCAAGTGCCAGCAGGGTTGTCAGTGTCTTTTTCATATCATGCTCCCTAGGTTGTGATCTTTTCGTTGGTTATGGGGTCTTCCGGCGGTTTGAGGGGTGCCAGAAGGTGACCTGCCGTTCGAGCAGGCTGAGAAGGCCGTAGCTGAGCGATCCGGCGAGGGCGGCGACAACGATTTCCGCCCACACCATATCGACATTCATCCGACCGACTTCGGTCGAGATGCGAAAGCCAAGGCCAACAATCGGGGTTCCAAAGAACTCGGCAACGATAGCACCGATCAGCGCCAGCGTGGAATTGATCTTCAGCGCATTGAAGATGAAGGGTGCCGCGGTCGGCAGCCGCAGCTTGATCAGCAGCTGGAAATAGGATGAGGCATAGGTGCGCAGCAGGTCGCGTTCCATCGCCTGCGTTGCCTGCAGCCCGGCGACAGTGTTCACCAGCATCGGGAAAAAGGTCATCACCACGACAACCGCGGCTTTCGACTGCCAGTCAAAGCCGAACCACATCACCATGATCGGCGCAATGCCGATAATTGGTAGCGCCGAGATGAAATTGCCGACCGGCATCAGGCCGCGCTGCAGGAACGGCACGCGGTCAATCAGGATGGCGGTGATAAAGGCGCTGCCACAGCCGAGGATATAGCCGCTCAGCGCGGCCTTGATGACGGTCTGCTGAAAATCCGCCCAGAGGATGGAGGTCGAGGCGGCAAAGCGCACAGCGATCATCGAGGGTGGCGGCAGCAATACGGTGGGGATCTGCAGGCCGACTGTCAGCATTTCCCAGACGAAGATGATCCACGCGCCGAAGAAGACCGGCACCGCCAGTGACACGACGGATGACAGCGCCTTTGGCAGGCGCCGCGCCGCCATTGTCTTCTCCACCGCCAGCCATCCGAACAGCCAGCAGGCGATCAGCAACGGCCAGCTTGCCATCGGCATGTCACCGTCAAGAATGGACAGCAGCAGCGCCATACCGCAAATGCTGGCAACAAGATCGATCCGCGCCTGTGGCCACAGGCCCAGATGATGCCGCAGTCCGACCGCGGCAAGAACAAGGCCGGCGGCCATCAACGTGATGCCGGTGCCGTCCGTGCCGATGATGGCGATCAGAAACGCAACCGCCGCGCAAAGGGCGCCAAGGGTGGCGATGGTGCGCTGGAACCCGGTCATGCCCGCAGCCCCATGCGGCGCAGCGTCAGATGGCTGATCACGCCGACAGCGCCGACCAGAAGCGCCGCCATGCAGGCCGCCGATATCAGCGCCGACCAGATCTGGATCGTCTGGCCATAATATGAGCCGGCCAGAAGCCGTGCGCCGAGTCCGGCGACAGCGCCGGTCGGCAATTCACCGACAATCGCACCGACAAGGCTGATCGCGATGGCAACCTTCATCGAGGCAAACAGGAACGGCACCGAGGCGGGAAGACGCAGTTTCCAGAAAGTGTGCAGCCGTGATGCCTTGTAGGTGCGCATCAGATCCATCAGCATCGGGTCGGGACTGCGCAGCCCCTTGACCATCCCGACAACAACGGGAAAGAAGCTGAGATAGGTCGAAATCAGCGCCTTCGGCACCAGCCCGGACAGCCCGACGGCGTTCAACACAACGATGATCATCGGGGCGATGGCGAGGATCGGGATCGTCTGGCTGGTGATGATCCACGGCATCAGCGACTTGTCCATCGCCCGGTTCTCGACAATCGATACCGCCAGCCCGATGCCGAGGATCGTGCCCATCGCGAAGCCAAGCAGGGTCGAGGACAGGGTGATGCTGCCATGATAGACAAGCGAGCGTTTCGAGGTGATCTTCTTCTTCACCGTGGTGTTCCAGATTTCGGTGACGATCTGGTGTGGGGCCGGCAGGATCGGCCGGTCCTGTGCCATCGTATCGCGCACCAGATCGCGCATCTGCCATTCGGTGCCGGCCTTCTCATAGCGTTCGATCTGCCAGGGCGCATTCAGATGCACGGTAAAGCCGTACCAGATGATCATGATCGCGGCGACCACGACGGCAACCGGCGCTATTCTGCTGATCATGCCCCTGATCATGCCCGTCACCCCGATATCCCTCCCGGCGGCATCTCTCCTGAAGCCGTGCCGCCGATGGCGGGCCGGTCTGTTCGCCGGCTACTCATAGGAATGTCCGTCGCGCAGGCCGTTGCGGACCCGCTGGGCGATTTCGAGGAACCGTTTGGATTCCCGGATATCCAGTGGCCGGTCATCCGGCAGGTCGGATTCGATGATGTCAGTCACCCGGCCCGGGCGTGGTGACATGACAACGATGCGGGTCGACAGATAGACCGCCTCGGGGATGGAATGGGTGACAAAGCAGATTGTCTTGCCGGTCTTCTTCCAGAGTTGCAAAAGCTGTTCGTTCAGATGGTCGCGAACAATCTCATCGAGCGCGCCGAAAGGTTCATCCATCAGCAACAGCTCGGCATCAAAGGCCAGCGCCCGCGCGATGGAGGCACGCTGCTGCATGCCACCTGACAGTTGCCAGGGGAATTTCCGGCCGAACCCGTCCAGCCCGACAAGGTCCAGCGTGCGCTGCACGCGATCGGCCTGTTCGGCACGGCTGATCCCCATGATTTCCAGCGGCAGCCCGATATTGCGCTCAATCGTGCGCCAGGCCAGCAGCGCCGGAGCCTGAAAGACATAGCCATAGGCGCCGCCAAGCCGCGCTTCCTCGGGCGTCATGCCATTGACCGAAATGGCGCCGCCGGTCGGATGCTCAAGGTCGGCGATGACCCGCAACAGGGTGGTCTTGCCACAACCCGATGGGCCGATGAAGGAGACGAAATCACCCTTCTCGATGGTCAGGTCGACATCCTTCAGGGCATGTACCGGCCCGTCATTCGAATCAAAGGTCAGGCTGAGACCGTCCGCCTGAATGGCCGGTGTGCTGTCGGTGTCCTGTGCCATCAATGCCCCGTCACGCCTGTTGATCGACGGCCTGCCACGATGCGGCACGCCTTGCTTTCACGGATGACGGCATCAGACCCCGGCCGGCATGTTGGCCGGATCGCGGATGACCGCGCGCGGTGCTGTCAGCGCCTTCCACTTCGACAGCGCCTTGTTTGTCGCCGAGAACGGTTCGCGCGGTACGAACTTGCCGTGGCCCTCGCGGGTCTTCACCTCGTCTTCCTGGATCGCGACATAACCGCGGGTCATGGTAAAGCGCGGCAGGCCCTTGACGGTGAAGCCCTCGAAGACATTGTAGTCGATCGCCGATTGCTGCGTGCCGTGCGAGATGGTTTTCTCGCGCGCCGGGTCGAGGACAACGATATCGGCATCCGCACCTTCCAGGATCGCGCCTTTGCGCGGATACAGGTTCAGCGCCTTGGCGATGTTGGTCGAGGTGGCGGCAACAAACTCGTTCATCGTCAACCGGCCTGTGCCCACACCATAGGTCCAGAGCAATGGCATGCGGTCCTCAAGGCCACCGGTTCCGTTCGGGATCTTGGTGAAATCGCCGAGGCCGAAGCGCTTCTGTTCGGTCGTGAAGGCGCAATGATCGGTGGCGACAACCTGCAGGCTGCCGGCCTGAAGACCTGCCCACAGACTGTCCTGATGCAGCTTGTTGCGGAAGGGCGGCGACATCACGCGCTGCGCGGCATGGTCCCAGTTCGGATTGGCATATTCACTTTCGTCTAGCAGCAGATGCTGGATCAGCGGTTCGCCATAGACCCGCATGCCCTTCTGGCGCGCGCGCCGGATGGCCTCATGCGCCTGTTCGCAGGACACATGCACGACATAGAGCGGCACGCCCGCCATGTCGGCGATCATGATGGCGCGGTTGGTGGCCTCGCCCTCGACCTCGGGCGGACGCGAATAGGCATGCGCCTCCGGCCCGTTATTGCCATCCTCCATCAGCTTGGCCTGCAACTGTGCGACGACATCGCCATTCTCGGCATGCACCAGCGGCATCGCGCCAAGCTCGGCACAGCGCTGGAAGCTGGCATACATCTCGTCATCATCGACCATCAGCGCGCCCTTATAGGCCATGAAATGCTTGAAGGTGTTGATCCCCTTCTTCACCACTTCGGGCATTTCATTGAACACCTGTTCGCCCCACCAGGTAATCGCCATGTGGAAGGAATAGTCGGTGGTGGCAAGGGAGGATTTGTTGTCCCAGGCCTGGATCGCGGTCAGCAGCGACTGGTCGGGTGCCGGCAGGCAGAAATCAACCACCATCGTGGTGCCACCCGACAGCGCGGCGCGCGTCCCGGATTCGAAATTATCGCTTGAATAGGTGCCCATGAACGGCATCTCGAGATGCGTGTGCGGGTCGATCCCGCCCGGCATGACATAGCATCCGGTGGCGTCCAGCGTTTCATTGCCGGAAAGGCCCTCGCCGATCTTCGTGATCCGGCCGTTCTCGACAAGGACATCGGCCTTGTAGGTGCGGTCGGCGGTAACGATGGTTCCATCCTTGATGACGGTACTCATTTTGGTTCTCCCTGATCAATCATCGACGATTCCGGCGGTTTCGACAACGGCATGGAACAGCACGTCGGCGCCGGCGGTCGCCCAGTCCTTGGTTATGTCCTCGGCCTCATTATGCGACAGCCCGTCGACGCAAGGGCACATGATCATCGCCGTCGGCGCGACGCGGTTGATCCAGCAGGCATCATGGCCGGCGCCCGATACGATGTCGCGATGCGAATATCCCAGCCGTTCGGCGGCGCGGCGGATGGCGCCAACACAGCCGTCGTCGAATTCGACCGGGTCGAACTTGCCGGCCTGCTCGATCTCCATCTCCAGTCCGATCTCGTCGCAGATCTCTTTCGCACCGGCGCGCAGCTTTGCTTCCATATCGTCGATCACCGCCTGCGTCGGATGCCGGAAATCAATCGTGAAGACAACCTTGCCGGGGATGATGTTGCGCGAGTTCGGATAGACATCACAATGGCCGACGGCACCCACGGCAAGCGGCGCATGCGACCAGGCGATTTCATCGACAAGCTGGGTGATCCGCGCCATGCCGAGCCCGGCATTGACGCGTTTTGGCATCGGGGTCGACCCGGTATGCGCCTCCTTGCCGGTCAGCGTGACCTGCAGCCAGTTCAGCCCCTGTCCATGCGTGACCACGCCGATATCGATGGCTTCATCCTCGAGGATCGGCCCCTGTTCGATATGCAGCTCGAAAAAGGCGGCAAGCTTGCGTGCGCCAACCTCTTCATCGCCGATCCAGCCGATGCGGGCCAGCTCATCGCCGACAGTCTTGCCGCCGGCATCGGTGCGACCATAGGCCCAGTCAAGCGTATGCACGCCGGCGAATACGCCGGACGCCATCATCGGCGGCGAGAAGCGGGTGCCTTCCTCATTTGTCCAGTTGACCACCTCGATCGGGTGGCGTGTCCTGATGCCGGTCTCGTTCAGCGTGCGAATGATCTCCAGCCCGGCAAGGACGCCCAGAACGCCGTCATATTTGCCGCCGGTCGGCTGCGTATCGAGATGGCTGCCGACCATCACCGGCGGCAGCGACGGATCGGTGCCTTCGCGGCGGGCGAACATGGTGCCCATCTTGTCGAGCCCCATCGACAGCCCCTCGGCCTCGCACCAGGCCTGATAGAGACGGCGTCCCTCGGCATCCTCGTCGGTCAGGGTCTGGCGGTTGTTGCCGCCGGCAATGCCGGGGCCGATCTTCGCCATCTCCATCAACGAATCCCACAGCCGGTCGCCATTGATCCGGAAATTCTTGCCGCGTTGATCCATCATCGTGCTGTTCATGTCGGAAGCCATGTCCCGTTTCCTTCCCGTTCCTGTCCGCTCGTGGTCGTGTTGTGCATGTCCTCGGCGCTGATCAGCATGCGCGGGTTGGCCTTGAACTGGCGGTTCGCACTGTCAGGCATCGTGGCACACTCCCTTGGCATCGTGGGGCCCTTGAAATTCGGGCAGGCCCGCCGGTCGACCGTTTCGGCTTACTGGCCGGGTTGACCTTCCACGACCGCAGTGGAAACGGTGTCACGAAAATTATGAAATATCATTTTTACCGTTTGGTCAAATATCTTAGGATGGCCGGACGCGAAAAATCGATTGGTCGCGAAATGGGGACAGATGGCAGGTAATGCGAAGCCGCGCGCCACCGAAAGGCAGGCGCGGGGCAAGACCCGAATCCAGAAGGAAAACGAGACGCGGATATTGCAGGCCGCCCTCGATGTCTTCTCCGAAAACGGCTTTCACGGGGCGACGCTTGACCGCATCGCCAGTCAGGCCAGCATGTCGAAGCCGAACCTGCTCTATTATTTCAGGAACAAGGAAGAAATCCACGTCGCGCTGCTGACCGACCTGCTGGATGTCTGGCTGGCGCCGCTGCGCGAAATCCATCCCGACGGCAATCCGGTTGACGAGATCGGGTCCTATATCCGCCGTAAGCTCGACTCATCGCGCAGCTTCCCGCGCGAATCACGGCTGTTCGCGAATGAGATCCTGGCCGGCGCGCCGCATATCGGCGATTTTCTGCAGACCGAGCTGAAGCAGCTTGTCGAGGAAAAGGCGGCCATTCTGCAAGGCTGGATCGATGACGGGCGGATGGCGCCGTGCGACCCGCGCCATCTGCTGTTCGCCATCTGGTCGACGACCCAGCATTATGCCGATTTCAGCGTACAGGTGCGCCATGTGCTGGGCCTCGGCGCCGGCGACAAGAGCTATTATGACGAGGCCGCGCGGATGCTCGACACGCTGTTCCTTGGCCAGTTGATCAGCCGGGAAAAGTCTGACTGATCTTCTGGCTGATCGTCTGGTGGATCGTCTGGCTGACCATCCGCATGGCGGAAGCCGCGTCTATTCGGCGGCGTCCCGCATCGGGTTGTTGGGGTGCATCGTCCAGTTGCCATATTCGTCGGAAACCGGCTTGCCGGTGCGCTCGTCCATATCGCCGGCCGGGAGCTGCTCCATTGTGATGCAGTTTTCCACCGGACAGACATTCACGCACAGATTACAGCCGACGCATTCCTCGTCGATCACCTCGAACCGCCGCTCGCCATCGACCATGTTGGTGATCGCCTGATGCGAGGTGTCCTCGCAGGCGATGTGGCAGCGCCCGCATTTGATGCAGCTGTCCTGATCAATCCGTGCCTTCGCCGTGTAGTTCAGGTTCAGATACTGCCACTCGGTAACATTCGGGATGGCCCGGCCATGGATGGCGTCGAGGTCGGCATGGCCGGCATTGTCCATCCACTGCGCCAGCCCCTCGACAAGATCATCGATGATCTTGAAGCCATAGGTCATGGCGGCGGTGCAGACCTGCACATTGCCAGCCCCGAGCGTGATGAACTCGGCGGCATCGCGCCAGGTGGTGACACCGCCGATTCCAGAGATTGGCAGCGCGGCCGTTTCCGGGTCACGCGCGATGGCGGCCACCATATTCAGCGCAATCGGCTTGACCGCCGGGCCGCAATAGCCGCCATGCGTCCCCTTGCCGTCGATGGTCGGCTGCGGGGCAAAGCTGTCGAGATCGACCGAGATGATCGAGCTGATGGTGTTGATCAGCGAAACCGCGTCGGCGCCGCCGGCATGCGCGGCGCGCGCCGGATAGCGCACATCGGTGATGTTCGGCGTCAGCTTGACGATCACCGGCATGCGGGTTTTGCTCTTCGCCCAGCGTGTCACCATCTCGATATATTCAGGCACCTGGCCGACCGCCGCGCCCATACCGCGTTCCGACATGCCGTGCGGGCAGCCGAAATTCAGCTCGACACCGTCGCATCCGGTATCCTCGACCTGGCGCAGGATCTCATCCCAGCAGGGCTCCTCGCAGGGCACCATCAGGCTGGTCACGACGGCGCGGTCGGGCCAGTCGCGTTTGACCGACTTGATCTCCTGAAGGTTCACCTCCAGCGGCCGGTCGGTGATCAGCTCGATATTGTTCAGCCCCAGCAGACGCCTGTCAGCGCCCCAGATCGCGCCATAGCGCGGGCCACCGACATTGACGATATGCGGGTCGAGCCCCAGCGTTTTCCAGACCACACCACCCCAGCCGGCCTTGAAGGCGCGGACGACGTTATATTCCTTGTCTGTTGGCGGCGCCGAGGCAAGCCAGAACGGGTTGGGGGATTTGATTCCAACGAAGTCATTTCTCAGGTCAGCCATGGATGCCTCCTTCGTGACAGGGTCAGGCGGACAGCGCCGCGTGGATTGATTCGGCCGCGTCACGCCCCTGCGCCACCGCGGTCACCGTCAGATCGTCGCCGCCAGCGGTGCAGTCACCACCGGCCCAGACGGACGGGTTGGATGTGCGGAACGTATCATCGATTTTGATCCGCCCCTGATCGAGTGTGATCCCGGAAAGCGCCTCGCCGGCCTCCAGCGTCTGGCCGATGGCCTTGAACAGCTGGTCGACCTCAAAGGTCTGAAACTTGCCGGTGCCGGTCAGCTTGCCGCCCGACAGGCTGGTATATTCCATCTTCACATGCAGACTGCCGCTGTCCGATTTCGTCACCTCGACAGGTTTCATCCAGTGCCGGATATTGACCCCCTTCGAGGTTGACTGGTTCTGCTCGACCTCGGAGGCATTCATCTGTTCGCGCCCGCGGCGATAGGCGATCGTCACCTCCTGCGCGCCAAGAAGATGTGCCTGTGTGGCGACATCGATAGCGGTCATGCCGCCGCCGATCACCATCACCCGGCGTCCGACCGGAATGGTGGCCATGTCCGCTGCCTGGCGCAGCTCGGCAATGAAATCCACCGCGCTGGCAACGGCGTCATCCTCCTCACCATCGACGCCAAGCGCGTTGACGCCTGACAGGCCGATGCCGACAAACACCGCATCATGTTTGGTGGTCAGATCCTCGATTGTCAGATCATTGCCAAGACGCTGTCCGGTGACGATCTCGATGCCGCCGATGGCGGTGACGTAATCAACCTCATGCTGCGCGAAATCATCGACCGTCTTGTAGGTGGCGATACCAAATTCATTCAGCCCGCCGGCCTTGTCACGCGCGTCATAGACAACGACCGCATGACCTTTCATCGCCAGGCGGTGGGCGCAGGCAAGCCCGGCCGGCCCGGCGCCGATGATCGCAACGCTCTTGCCGGTCGCATCGGCGCGGCTATAGAACTGGCGGCCATGGTTCATCGCATGGTCGGTGGCGTGGCGCTGCAGCAGACCGATCTGCACCGGCTTGCCCTCGGCAGCCTCGCGAACGCAGGCCTGTTCGCACAGGGTTTCGGTCGGACAGACGCGGGCGCACATGCCGCCAAGAATGTTCTGGTCAAAGATTGTCCGCGCCGACCCGTCGAGATTGCCGGTCGAGATCTGGCGGATGAATTTGGGGATGTCGATTGCCGTCGGGCAGGCGGTCACACACGGTGCGTCATAGCAGAAATAGCACCTGTCAGCGGCGACCATCGCTTCATGCGCGTCAAGCGGCGGGTGCGCGTCGCCAAAATTCTCGTCGTAATCACCGGCGTCCAGCCGGCTGTCGAGGATCCCATCCTCGAGATAGCGATCGACCATCTTCGTCTCCACTCGCAGCAAACCTTGTCTCAGGCCGCGGCGCATGGCGCGTGTGTTGGTGAGCCGCCATAGACCAAGGCCACATAAAAAGATTGCCCGATAATTGCGCTTTGTCCATTATTTTTTACCAAATGATAAAATTTTGCCATCCGGCCAGGAAATCAGGCTGCGAAAGCCGCTTTCGCCGGTGGCCAGCGATGTGGCAGGGTTGTCCTGTCACAGGAAGGGAGACTGGGTGAGATGAACGCAAAGCTTGAAATCCGCAAAATGGTGGCGACGGTCGAGGACATCTATAGCGAGGCCGGCGCGGCGGCGTCCGGGCCAAGCCGGAAATGCATCGTCGCGGCGGTGATCCCCAATCCGCTGGCCAGCCAGCCCGATGGCGATCTTGAGGTTCTGAAGGATCTTGGTGCGGCGATTTCGGCGGCGTTGGTGGCGCGCGGGCTGGAGGCGCTTGATGCCGCGCCGGATGATATCGATTCCTATGGCAAGGGTGCGATCATCGGCATCAATGGCGAGATCGAACATGCCGCCGCGCTGATTCATCCACGCTTCGGGGCGCCGGTTCGCGGCGCGCTTGGCGAGGCTACAGAGATCATCCCCTCGACCAAGAAGCTTGCTGGCCCCGGTGCCAGCCTTGCCGTGCCGCTGACAAGCAAGCGCAGCATCTGGGATTTTGATCATATGGACGCCGCCGAGATCAGCATCGGCGATGCGCCGCATGCCGACGAGATCGTGGTCATTCTCGCGCTTGGCATCGGTGGCCGGCCGCGCAAGCGCACCAGGCCCGACGCCTAGATTGCGGGTGACGGGGCGGTGTCGATTAACGGGGCGGATATCGATTTCATCGTGATCGGGGCCGGCATTGCCGGGGCCTCGGTGGCGGCGGAGCTGGCTGGCGATGCCACCGTGCTGCTTCTCGAGGGCGAAAGCCAGCCGGGCTACCATGCGACCGGCAGATCGGCGGCGATGTATGTGCCGGCTTACGGGCCGCCGGCGATCCGCGCGCTGACCCGCGCCTCGGGACCGTTCTTTCACGACCCGCCGGACGGCTTCACCGAAACACCGCTGCTGCACCGGCGCGACATCCTGATGATCGCGCGCGAGGATCAGCGGGGCGCGACAGCGGATTTCATCGCGGATGCCGGTGATGACGCTGCCTTGCAGTCTGTCGAGGGTGACAGGGTTGCTGAACTTCAGCCGCTTCTTCGTCCGGGCTATGCCACGCATGGCGTGATCGACAGTTCGGGCAGTGAGATTGACGTCAACGCGCTGCATCGCGGGTTTTTGCGGTGCATGAAATCGCGTGGCGGTAAGCTGGTGACAGGCCGGCCGGTGACAGCGCTGCGCCGCGCGGGCGGCATCTGGCATGTCAGTGCCGGTGATGCTGAATTCCGCGCCCCTGTGATCATCAACGCGGCCGGTGCATGGGCCGAGGAGGTTGGCCGAATGGCCGGCGCCGAGGTGATTGGCCTGGTGCCTAAGCGACGGACGGCGCTGATGATCGCCGCGCCCCCTGGAATTGATTCCGGCAGCCTGCCGATGACCATCGACATGGATGAAGCCTTCTATCTGAAGCCGGAAAGCGGCCAGTTTCTGGTCTCGCCGGCGAATGAAGACCCGATGCCGCCCTGTGATGTGCAGCCGGAGGAGATGGATATCGCGATCTGTCTTGATCGTATCGAACGCGCCTTCGACATGCCGATCAACAGGCCACAGTCGAAATGGGCCGGGCTTCGCAGCTTTGTTGCCGACAAGACTCCGGTGGTGGGGTTCTCGGATATGGCGGAGGGCTTTTTCTGGCTTGCCGGGCAGGGGGGCTATGGCATCCAGACAAGCCCGGCGCTGGCGCGGTTGGCCGCCAGCCTCGCGCAGGGGGTGGCGCTGCCATCCGATATAACGGCCCAGTTCACGGCCCAAGTGACAGAACAGGTGACGGAACAGGGGCTGTCAGCCGACATGCTGGCACCGGCGCGCCTTCAAGGCCAGCCTGACGCCGGATAATTACCGAACCTGGTTGAGCCCGTTGGTATTGAGGAACACCGCATAGAGCGATGTCGTCGCGGTAATGAAGAGCCGGTTCAGCTTCGGCCCGCCGAAACAGACATTGGCCACCGTCTCGGGAATATGGATCTTGCCAACCAGATCGCCGTCCGGGCTCAGGCAATGCACACCGTCGCCGGCCGAACACCACAGATAGCCGTCGCAATCCACCCTGAACCCGTCGAACAGGCCATTGCTGCAGTCGGCGAACACCGCGCCGCCGGACAGCGTCCTGCCATCATCCGAAACTGTATGGCGGCGGATATGCGCCGGCCCGTCAGGGTCGTGTGAGCGGCCGGTATCGGCGATATAGAGTGTCGTTTCGTCCGGCGAGAAGGCCAGCCCGTTCGGCTTCATATAATCGGTTGCCACCGCACTCACCTGATGCGTATCCGGATCCCAGCGATAGACGTGGCAGGCGCCGATTTCGCTGTCGGCCCGCCGGCCCTCATAATCCATCAGGATTCCGTAAGAGGGGTCGGTGAACCATATCGACCCGTCTGACCTGACTACCGCATCGTTCGGTGAGTTGAATTTCCGGCCATCAAAGGCATCGGCAATCACCGTGACCGCCCCGTCATGATCGGTTCTGGTCACCCGCCTAGCCAGATGTTCGCAGGTGACAAGACGTCCCTGCCTGTCGATGCTGTTGCCATTCGAATTCTGCGATGGCTGGCGAAAGACCGATACCGAGCCATCGGTATCGTCAAAGCGCATCATCCGGTCATTCGGGATGTCGGACCAGACAAGATAACGGCCGGCGGCAAACCAGGCCGGCCCCTCGCACCAGCGCCCGCCGGTCCACAGCCTTTCGACATGGGCATGGTAAAGTGTGCGCGCGGTGAATTCCGGCCTGATGATTTCGATCCCCGTACCCTCGATAACGCCAAACATCGTGGTCCGCCTTTCTGTGTCATTTTCCCGCGCCGTCAGTTTCGGTCTTCTTTGGATGAAGGGCAATGCAATATCGACAACAGCATCTTGTGGCGCGGCGCCTGTAATGGCATGAACGAAGGGCCTGACTGACTGGCCTGACTGAATGGCCTGACTGAATGGCCTGACTGAATGGCCTGACCGAATAGAATGGCCGGAGGCACCGGTCCGGGACGAACAACCAGCGTGGAAAGCGAAACAGTGACACAATTTGCCCATTATCCAAGCCTGGCCGACAAGGCCGTGATCATCACCGGCGGCGCCTCGGGGATCGGCGCCGATATCGTGCGGGCCTTTGCCGGTCAGGGGGCAAAGGTCGGCTTCCTCGACCTTGATGGTGATGCCAGCGCCGCGCTGCGGGCGGATATCGCCGGCATGGTCGATTACGAGATTTGCGATCTTCGTGATATTGCGGCGATGAAAGCCGGGCTTGCGGCACTGCGCAACCGTCTCGGCCCCTTCACCACGCTGGTCAACAATGCCGCGCGCGATGACAGGCATGACTGGCAGGATGTCAGTGTCGAATTCTGGGATGAACGGATGGCGACCAATTTGCGCCATATGTTTTTTGCCATTCAGGATGTCGCGCCGGACATGATCGGGGCCGGCGGCGGTTCAATCATCAATATCGGGTCGAATTCCTGGTGGGAAAATCAGGGCGGCTTTCCCGCCTATACAACGGCGAAGGCGGCGGTTCACGGCCTGACCCGTACGATGGCGCGTGACCTTGGCCGGCACCGCATCCGCGTCAATACCGTCGTGCCTGGCTGGATCATGACCGAACGTCAGAAGGAAATGTGGGCAACGCCCGAGGCGCTCGAGAATCATCGGAATCGGCAATGCCTTCCTGATCTGATCGATCCGGTCTATGTCGCGCGCATGGTGCTGTTCCTGGCATCTGACGATGGCGCCATGTGCAGCTCGAACAATTATATGGTCGAGGCGGGTTCGATCTAGGCCAGGTCAGCGCGGTTCGGCTGTGGCAGATCAAGAAAGCCGCCAAGCCGGTACACCTCGCGCCGCAGGAAGCCGAGAAGCTCGAACTTGTCGGTGAATTCACTAAGCTGTGTCCAGTCGAGCGCCTCGCCGATATGCGCGGCAAGCTGGGTGTTCATCCGGCGGGTGATCTCATGCAGCAGCAACCCCTCGCGCACCAGCTCGCCGAACTGACTGCCAAGATGGAATTTCCAGCTGTTCTGACCTTCGAAGAAGACCGGCAGCACGGTGGCCTGGCAGCGCTGGATCAACGAGCCGCAGAAAAGCTTCCATTCGGCATCAATCGCGCGGTCGAACACATAGCGCGCCGTCGCCACCCGGCCGGCCGGAAAGATGATGATGGCGCCGCCATTCTGCACATGCGCCAGCGCGTCCTTGCGCACCACGATATTCTCGCGCACCGCCGAGGAGGCGCCATCAAAGGTGATCGGCAGCAGATAGGGATCGATTTCCGGAACGTTCCTGAAGGTCGCATGCGCCATGAATTTGAAATCATCGCGGACAAGCGACGCCAGATAGCACAGGCCAAGCCCGTCGAGAACGCCGAACGGATGGTTGGAGACGATGACAAGCGGGCCTTCCTTGGGGATGCCGTCATGACGACCTGATTTCAGCGTCAGATTGATCCCGAGCCGTTCGATGGCCTCGGCCCAGATGTTGTCGGTGGGCTGGCTGTCCAGGCGATAAGTCTGATACAGCCTGTCGAGCTTGGGCTGTCCCGACACGCGCTCGATCAGCCGGATCAACCCGCGTCTGAGCGGGCCGTCCGTATCGGTGGCATAGGTTATGGTGTTCCGGCCTGTCAAGGTGCCTGTCATGAGAATTATCTTTCAGCGAGCCGGGTCTTGCGTGAGGTGGCAAGCCCAAACCCCTTGGCTGGTGGCAGGAGTGCCGCCGGTCCGGTCATCCGCGGTGCGAGGCTTTCACAGGCCGTCTTCAATTGCGCTATGGCATCACCGGAATTTGCGGCGAGGCTGTCCGCGGGGATCGCATCACCAATGGTGATGTCGAAGTTGAACCTGTCCTTGTTGAGTGTCTCGTGAAACAGGGTGATGTCGCGAAGCGTCGGATGGATCAGATCGAGAAGATAGAACAGCGCCGAGTTGCGCGCCGAGATATGGACGGGCACCACCGGCAGGTCAAAGCGTCTGGCAAGCATCGCCGCCGAGGCCATCCAGGGGCGTTCGTGAAGCCTGAAGCCGCGCCTCTTGGCCAATCTGCCCGACGGGAAGATGATCCCGACACGGTCTGCCGCGACCGCCTGTCTGACAAACTCCATGACCTCGCGCATGCTCTGGTGCGACCGTTTTTCGGGACGCCATTCGACCGGGGCGATCTTGCTGTCAAGCTGCGGAAAGACTCTCAGCACATCCCGGTTGGCGAAAAAATACATATCCGGGCGCACCTGCGCGAGCGCCTCGTGAAGGATGATCCCGTCGGCAATGCCGGTCGGGTGATTGCAGACGATGAGGCACGGCCCGCTGGCGGGAAGCTTGCGCAGATCATGGGTGCGGACATGCTGTGACAGCTGCCCGCCCATGACCGCGAAAATCTCATCGCCATCAAGCGGCATCAGCCGGCTCAGCGTGGCAAGCGTCCGGTCATAGCTGAGGAGCGGCCGCAGAAAGGCGCGCGCAATCACAGCGTCCGGTGCCCGATTGAAAAACCACGGCGCGCGCTCCGCGATCAGCCTTTGCAGAATATCTTCAGCGTTCGCTTTCATGCGCATACAGTTAATGCAGGTTTCCTACATTTATGTGACAGTTCACCAGGGCCACGATATCGCGTGGCACCGGACGGGAAGCGATTTTGGGCGGTCAGTGCATGTCGAATTTATTTGAAGAGCTTGATTACCGGCAGACGCAGCTTGGTGAGCTGATCCTGCGCCGCCGCCGTGTTCTGGCGCTGGACCGCGATGTTGTCGAGGTCATCCTGAATGACGAGCATCTGATGTCGGACATGTTCACCGCCTCCGAGATCGCACTGGCGAACCTGCCGATGGACCGCATGATGGCGGCGGCCCCGGATATGAAACCTGGCATACTGGTTGGCGGTCTGGGGCTCGGCTATACGGCCGATGCCGTGCTGGCGTATGATCATCTGCGCTCGCTGACGGTGGTCGAGTTTCTGGCGCCGATCATCGAATGGCACCGGGATGGCATGCTGCCGCTTGGCACGAGGCTGGCGGATGATCCGCGCTGCCGGTTTGTCGAGGGTGATTTCTTCGCCCTCGCGCTTGGCGATGCCGGATTTGGGCCGGACCAGCCGGGACAACGATTCGATGGCATCTTCCTCGATATCGATCACAGCCCGGATTTCCACCTCAACCCGTCGCATGCGGCGCTCTATGGCGATGACGGGCTGCAACGCCTGAAGCGGCATCTGACCGCGACCGGGATTTTTGCCCTCTGGTCGAACGACCCGCCGGACGCTGCATTCCTGTCGCGGCTCGAATCAAATTTCGCCGCCGCCAGCGCCGAGGAGGTGACCTTCTTCAATCCGCTGCTGGGCGAGGACTGCACACAGACGGTTTATCTGGGGATGATGGCGTCCGGCGACTGATCAGGCCCGGCACCTGTCAGCCGCGTGCCCTGAACCGCAGGATCATCACCGCGCTCAGCCCTGTCAGAACAAGGCCGATGGTCGCCTGCGCCGGGGCGATGCCGATGCGGTCGATCAGCACCCCCATGATCACCGCGCCAAGCGCCCCGCTGCCGATCGACACGGTGGTCCACAGCCCCATGACACGGCCACGGAAATGGTCATCGATGGCCATCTGGACCAGCGACTGCAGCGATATCGCAAGCAGCGTCACACTGCCACCCAGAAGCATCACGACGCCAACGGCGGTGGCAAAGTCGCCGACCAGGCTGAGGCTTGCCACAAGCAGCGGCACCAACAGCACCATCGACAGGACATGAGGCTGGAACACGCCAGGTTTTTGCGCCTGTGACATGGCCTTGAAGATCGCCGCGCCGGCTGCGCCGGCACCGGCCGCCGCCGTGATGAATCCCAGCCCCGCCGGCCCCCGTTCGAACACGCCATTGGCCAGCACCGGCAGCGTTTCCAGAACGCTGCGCCCGGCAAGCGCGCCGATGCCGGTGAAGATGATGGCCGATCTGACCAGCCGGCGTTGCAGCGCATAGCGCCACCCGTCCAGAAGTTCACCGAAATAGCTGCCGGGTTCCGGCGCCGCATCGCGCGATCTGTCTCGCGGCCGCATGAACCACAGGGCCAGAACCGGCACGCCGTAGCTGGCGGCGGTCAGAACCAGCGCGTGCGGGGCGCCGATGGCGTGAATCAGCGCGCCGCCGCCGGCCGGGCCGATCAGCCGCGACAGGTTGAAGTTCAGCGCCGTCAGCGCCACCACCGAAGACAGCTGCTCCGGCGGTGCCAGCCGCGGCGTCAGTGACATGCGCATCGGATGGTTGGCCGAGGAGATCACCCCTGTCAGCAAGGAGAAGCCGGCCACAAGCAGCGGCGTCAGCGCATCGGCAAGGCATATCCAGGCGAAGATCGCCGAGGCGATGCCGGCGCAGGAATAGCTGATGATGCTGCCGCGCCGCACATCGATGCGGTCGGCAACGACGCCGAACAGCGGGCTGACAAACAATGTCGGGACGAAATTCAGAAAGGCCACGAGTCCGACAAAGCTTGGTGAGTCGGTCAGCACCCAGGCAAGCCATCCGATGATGACACGCTGCGCCCAGAAACCGTTCAGGGCGATGTGGAGACTGAAGATATAGCTTCTGAAAGGCGGTGACTTCAATGCGACTAGGTTCATGCCGCATTACAGCACAACAGGCGGCCAAAGACGATGCCTGCAAGACAGGGTTGCATGCCGCATGTTTTCCTGCCAGCACGTTTATGATAGCTGTACCGAATGAAAGGCGGGACAGATGATCGCCCTTGCAACGCTTGGTAATGCCGAAATCCTGGAGATTGTCGAGCCGTTGATCGACAACATGCTGGCAGGATCGACGGACATCGATCATGGCAAGCATGTCAGGGATTTCACCGACCGGCTGAAGGTCATCGTCACGGATGAGAATCTGGCCCGGCAATGCGCCGACTATCAGGCGCGCCTCGGGGTGTTCGCGCGGCGCGAGTTCGTGGCGCTGTTTCGCCGGGAACATTCGGTGGCGGCAACCTGGCGTTTGTTCTTCACCCGGTCAGCGGATGAATTCGTTCTTGAGGCCATGTTCGTTGAACGCGACGGAAGGCTGCAAATCGAGCATTGCATGATATTCTGAGGTTGCGGCCGGTCATTCGCGATGAGAAGGCTGGCCTGCAAGCGGGATAAAGAGTAACAATCTGGAATGTCCAGATCTACCAGGATCAGGAAAAGGGAAAGCAGATTGCCAATGGACAACATGATGAACGGTGACATTTCGCATTCCATGATTGGCCGACCTGCTCCCGGGTTCTCGGCGCGGTCCTCGCGGGGGGAGCTGTCGCTGTCAGCCTTCGAGGGGAGCTGGACAATCCTGTTCTGCCACCCGGCCGATTTTACGCCGGTCTGCACGACGGAGTTCGTCGAGCTGGCGCGTCGGCAGGGCGAGTTCGACGAGCTTGGTGTTGAGCTTCTCGGCCTCTCGGTGGATAGCATCTACAGCCACATCAACTGGCTGGAATGGATCAAGTCCAAGCTGGAAGTCGAGGTGCGGTTCCCGGTCATCGAGGATCTGTCGATGGAGGTGGCCACCGCCTATGGTATGCTCGATTCGGCAAGCCGCACGACGGCGACCGTGAGGGCCTGCTATTTCATCGATCCTGACCAGATTATCCAGGCGATCATTCATTACCCTATGTATGTCGGGCGTTCGATCGATGAATTGCTGCGCGTGCAGAAGGCGTTGATCGACACGCACAAGAATGATCTGTCGACGCCCGCCAACTGGCAGCCTGGTGAGAAATATCTGAAGACGTCGCTGGATATGCAGGCCATTGAAACCGATGACTGGCTTGCCAGCGCCATTGTGGACCGCGTGGACAGGTAAGGGGCAGATTCATGGCGTCGGCCGGGGGGGCACCGATCAACACCGAAACAATGAACAGCGTTCTTGAGGTTTTTCAGGCGCTGTCTCACCCGGTGCGGCTTGAAATCTGCCAATTGCTGATGGCGCGCCAATATTCCGTTGGCGAACTGTGCGAGGCGCTGTCGATGAAGCAATATGCCGTGTCGCAACAGCTTGCGGTGCTGCGAAAGGCGGAAATCGTCGCCACCAGACGCGATTCGCGTCACATCATCTATATTCTGAACAGCGACAAGGTACGCCGGATCCTGCGTGTCAGCATCGCCAACCTTGCGGTCAATCCGAATGAGGCCAAGCTTCGTGAGCTTGACCGTAAGCAGCAGGCAGGTGGTTTTGCCAGCCTTCGCTAGATGGTCGCGCCGGGCGTCATTGCTTCTGGTTGCCGCGCTTGTCATGGCGCCGGCGATCGGCATCGCCGAGACAAGGCTGATCATGGTGACATCGGATTACTGTCCGTTCTGCCGCGCGTGGGAACGCGATGTGGGAACGGTCTATGACAAATCCCCCTACGCGGCGGACTTGCCGCTGACACGGATCGAGATCGGCGCTGCGATCCCGGACGATATGGCGCTGGCCGCGCCGATCCTTGGCACACCGACCTTCATTGTGCTCCGCGATGGCCGCGAGATCGACCGCCAGCGCGGCTATGACGATGCCGAGATGTTCTGGTGGTGGCTTTCGGATCACGCGCCTGAATAGGCCCGCGCTTTTTTCACATGCTGAAATTTGCATGTCATTCAAAATATAATTGTGAAATGACGCATGTTTTATCATCCTCTTACTAGGGGAGAGGGCCTATATTGGTACGGGACCGAGGGCAACAAGATCAGAACAGCCATCCGACCGTGATGCCCGCTCCCGTTCGAACGAACTAAAGCAAGGGAGCCTAATCGTGAAGACAAACGTCCTGAAACCGATGACGCGACGTCAGGCGATGACGCTTCTTGGCGCTGCCGGACTGACCTGCGCTGTCACACCGTCGGCCCTGGCCGGACCGGAAGACGTCGCGGCCCGCATTGCCGATCTCACCGGCGGCGCTGCCGGCGACGACACGCTGATCATGCTCGACATGCCGGAGATCGCCGAAAACGGCAACGCCGTGAAGGTGGCCTTCGATATTGACAGCCCGATGACGGCCGATAACTACGTCAAGGCTGTGCATATTTTTGCCGATGGCAACCCGGAGCCGGATGTCGCGACCTTCAATTTCACGCCGGCGATGGGCGCTTGCTATGCGAGCACACGCGTGCGGTTGTCAAAAACCCAGAATGTGCATGTGATTGCGGCCTTCAGTGATGGCAGTTTCGGCAGCGCCGAGGCGACCGTGAAAGTCACCATCGGCGGCTGCGGCGGATAAGGAGAGAGATCATGGCGAAAGTAAAACCACGCGTGAAAGTCCCGAAGACCGCCGAGGTTGGCGAACTGATCGAGATCAAGACGCTGATCTCGCACCCGATGCATAGTGGTCGCGCGGTCGACAGCGACGGCAAGCTGGTCCCGCGACAGATCATCAACAGCTTCCGGGCCTCCTTCAACGGCACCGAGGTGATGACGGTGGATCTGAAGCCGTCTGTATCGGCCAACCCGTTCTTCACCTTTCCGTTCACGGTCACCGAGTCGGGCACATTCGAGTTTGTCTGGGTCGAGGATGGCGGCAAGGAATACACAAAATCAAAGAAGATAAGCGTCGGCTGATCCTGCCCGCGTCGCGCGGATCATAACGCCGCAAAGATCATGACGTCGCACAGATCATAACGGGCCAAGTTTGCAATATAGGGGGACGTGTTCATGGCCGAAGACAAGAACAGGGCCGAAGACAAGAACAGGGCCGAAAACAAAAACGGAAATGGCACCTTTTCGCGCCGCTCGCTGATTGGCGGGGCCGCGGCTCTCGGGTCGGTCGGGCTGGCAAAGGCGGCGACCGGCGGCGAGGCCAACCCGGATAATCTGCCGCCGAACGTCTCGGAATGGACGCCTTATCTGGGTGATGGCGTGGACGCCAACCCTTACGGCATGCCCTCGCCCTATGAGGAGCATGTCATCCGCCGCAATGTCGAATGGCTGACAGCCAGCACCGAATCTTCGGTGAATTTCACGCCGCTGCATGAGCTCGAGGGGTTTGTGACGCCGAACGGCCTGTGTTTCGAGCGGCATCATGGCGGCGTTCCCGAAGTCATTCCGACCGATTACCGGCTGATGATCAACGGCCTTGTTGATCGCGAGTTGATCTTCACACTCGACGAGTTGAAGCGCTTCCCGCAGACCAACCGCTTTTATTTCCTGGAATGCGCCGCGAATGGCGGCATGGAATGGCGCGGTGCGCAGCTGAATGGCTGCCAGTTCACCTTCGGCATGGTGCATAACGTGCAATATACGGGCGTGCTGCTAAAGGACCTTGCCCGCGAGGTAGGGGTCAAGCCGGACGCCAAATGGATCCTCGCCGAGGGCGGCGACTCGGCCGGCATGAACCGGTCCATCCCGATCGAGAAGATCATGGATGACTGCATGATCGCCTGGGCGATGAATGGCGAGGCGCTGCGCCCCGAGCAGGGCTACCCGGCCCGGCTGGTCGTTCCCGGCTGGGAAGGCAATATGTGGGTCAAATGGATCCGCCGTCTCGAGTTTGGCGACATGCCCTATATGGCGCGCGAGGAAACATCGAAATACACCGATCTGATGGAAGACGGCAAGGCACGGATGTTCACCTGGGTGATGGATGCAAAATCCGTTGTGACCTCGCCAAGCCCGGAGAAGCCGATCCTCGAGAAAGGTGTCCACCAGCTGAAGGGTCTCGCCTGGTCGGGACGCGGCAAGATCACCCGTGTCGATGTCTCGCTTGATGGTGGCCGCAACTGGCAGACGGCCGAGCTTCACGGGCCGGTCCTCGACAAGTGCCTGACCCGGTTTACCCTGCCATTTGAATGGAATGGCGAGGAGCTGATGGTGCAGTCGCGGGCGATGGATGAGACAGGCTATGTTCAGCCGACAATCGATGCGCTGCAGGCCGAGCGCGGCGTCAATTCGATCTATCACAACAATGCGATCGCCACCTGGATGGTCAACAAGGACGGGAGTGTGGACAATGTCAGGCTTGGTTAAGGCATGGCTTGCCGGCGGCGCGATGCTGGCACTGGTTGCCGCTCCGGCACTGGCCTCGGAACGGCCGTTCAACCTTGGCAAGATCGCCACGGCAGAAGAGGTTGCCGGCTGGGACATTGATGTGCGCCCGGATGGGCTGGGCGCGCCTGTTGGCATGGGCAACGCCATCGATGGTGAGGAGGTCTATGCGGACCGCTGTGCCGCGTGCCATGGTGATTTTGGCGAGGCGGTGGATAACTGGCCGGTTCTGGTCGGCGGTGAGGATACGCTGGACGGTCACGATCCGGTAAAGACCACCGGCAGCTACTGGCCCTATGCCTCGACCATGTATGACTATATCTACCGCGCGATGCCGTTTGGCGAGGCGCAATCGCTGACCCATGACGAAACCTATCAGATTGTCGCTTTCCTGCTTTATATGAACGACATCATTGATGATGATTTCGAGGTCAGTCACGAGAATATCGGCACCATCGAAATGCCGAACCGTGACGGGTTCTTCCTGCCCGACCCGCGCCCCGATGCGCAACCGGTCAGTGGCGAGCCATGCATGACGAACTGTGACGTTTCGACAAATATCATTGGCCGGGCGCGTGATATAGACGTAACGCCCGACCAGGAAAGCTAAAGCAAAGGAGACAAAGATGCGTTTTGTGATTGCCGCATTGATTGTGATGCTGTCCACCCCGATGGCTGCACAGGCCGGGGATATCAAGGCTGGCGAGAAGGTCTTCAAGAAGTGCAAGGCCTGCCATGTCGTTGACAAGGAAAAGAACAAGACCGGTCCGCATCTTGTCGGCATCATCGGCCGGCCGGCGGCAAGTGTTGATGGCTTCAAGAAATACTCAAAAGCGTTGAAGGAAAGCGGCATCGTCTGGGATGCGGACACCCTCGACGGATATCTGGAAAACCCGAAGAAATATCTGAAGGGTGGCAAGATGGCCTTCGCCGGTCTGAAGAAGCAGAAGGACCGTGACAACATCATCGCCTATTTCGAGTCGCTTCAATAGGCACTTGATGCCTGTCTTGATCCAGGCCTGACTGACTCCAAGGAGAGACGCCATGCGCTCACGCCGTGAATTCCTGCAGTTTGCGGCGGCCAGTGCCGGTGTCTTTTCGGGCTTCCCGAACTTCGCTGCCGCGGCGGCGCGCCAGCAGCTGACGCAGGATGATCTGCTGTCCTTCGACGCCAGGGGACAGGTCACGCTTCTGCACCTCACCGATATTCATGGCCAGTTGAAGCCGGTCTATTTCCGCCCGCCATCGGAGAATTTCGGTGTCGGGAATTTTGAAGGCATCCCGCCGCATCTGGTCGCCCGGGACTTCCTGCGCCATTTTGGCATTGAGCCCGGCTCGGCGCTGGCCTATGCGCATACCATGGTCGATTACGAGGCGCTGGCGCGTGCCTATGGCAGGCTTGGCGGTCTCGACCGGACCGCGACGCTGGTCAAGGCCATCCGGGCCGCGCGCGGCGATGACAGCGTGTTGCTGCTTGATGGCGGCGATACCTGGCAGGGATCCTATACCTCGCTGAAGACGCAAGGCGCCGACATGGTCTCGGCGATGAAGCTGCTGAAGCCCGACGCCATGGTGGGCCACTGGGAATTCACCTTCGGCCAGGACCGGGTGGAAGAGCTGATCGATGAGATGGGCTATCCCTTCCTTGGTGGCAATGTATTCGACACCGAATGGGACGAGCCGGTGTTCGAGAGCACGGCGTTCTTCGAGCGCGGCGGTGTGAAGGTCGCCGTGATCGGCCAGCATTTCCCCTACACGCCGATCGCCAACCCGCGGCACATGGTCGAGGGCTGGTCGTTCGGCATCCGGCCGGAACAGATCCAGGCGAATGTCGATGCGGCGCGCGAGGAGGGGGCCGAGATCGTTGTCCTGCTGTCGCATAACGGGTTCGATGTCGACCAGAAGATCGCTGCGACAGTATCCGGAATCGATGTCATTCTGACCGGCCACACGCATGACGCCATCCCGCAGGCGATCCGCATCAGGGATACGCTGCTGCTGTCCTCCGGCTCGCATGGCAAATATCTCGGCCGGGTCGATCTGAAGGTCGAGGGTGGCCGGGTGGTCGACGCCAACAGCACGCTGATTCCGGTCTTCTCGGACGTGATCGCGCCGGATGCCGAGATGGCGGCGCATATCGACAGACTGCGCGCGCCCTATGAGGCCGAGTGCAACCGCGTCATCGGCACGGCCGGATCGCTGCTGTATCGCCGTGGCAATTTCAACGGCAGCTGGGATGACGTGATCTGCGATGCCATCCGCGCCGAGCGCGATGTCGAGATCGCGCTGAGTCCGGGCTTCCGCTGGGGCACGACTTTATTGCCGGGGCAGGACATCACCATCGATGACATGTACACGCAGACCAGCATGAATTACCCGGCGGTCTACCGGATGGAATTCACCGGCAAGCAGCTGAAGGACATTCTGGAAGATGTCTGTGACAATCTGTTCAACCCGGATCCCTTCTTCCAGCAGGGCGGCGACATGGTGCGCGTTGGCGGCATGAGTTATCGCTGCGCACCGAAGGCGGCGATGGGGAGCCGCATCAGTGGCATGGTGCTGACCCGCACCGGCGCGCCGATCGAGGCCGAGCGGAAATACACGGTTGGCGGCTGGGCCTCGGTCAATCCCGATACCGAGGGGCCGGCGGTCTATGACCTGCTGGAAAGCTACATCAAGAGCCAGGGTGTGGTGACACCGTCCGCCGACCAGTCGGTGATTGTCGAGGGAATGAGCTGAGGCAAACCTCCTGCCTCGCCAGGAAAGGGCGGCCACGTGGCCGCCCTTTTCATTTTGTTCGGCGATGAAGTCTGATCAGGGATGCAGTTTGATCAGCGATGTTGGCAAAAAAGAAAGGCGGCCTGTGGGCAAGCCGCCTTTCAACTGTTCGATATGTCCCGTGCTTACGAGAACATGTCGGATGTAATGCCGGCGTACCAGCCAAGTGACTCCTCATACGTCGCCTTGCGGATGTCGGCGCTTTCGTCACCCTGCGAGACAAACTTGTCGGTCACATCGATCTTTTCGGCGCCGGCCTTGTAGTTGGCGCCGACCTTGATGCCGTCATTGGTGGCGACAAGCGACCAGCAGGTGTTGGCGAAACGCGGCTCATAGACACGGCTTCCGGTCAGCGCGCCACGGATGTGGTTTGCGGCGACCTTCGCCTGGCTGTTGGCCGAGAAGCCCGATTTCGGCATCGAGGATGCAACCGAGGCGTCGCCGAGAACATAGATGTTTTCGTCGGCCTTGGCCGTCATGTTGGCCGGGTTGACGGGGCACCAGTCACCGTCATTGACGCCGGCGGCCATCGCGATGGAGCCGGCACGCTGGGCCGGAACCACACTGGCTGCGTCTGCCTTGAAGGTGTCGAGATCGGTCTCGATTTCCATGGTCGCGGCATTGATGTTCTTGATGCCGCCATGGGTGTCAGGATCAAGCCACTCGATCATGCCCGGATAGTGCTTTTCCCAGCCGGCCAT